>JAFYMZ010000016.1 GCA_017548175.1 Clostridia bacterium
AAGGCAACTGGCATCCATCCAAACGTGCGAGCCGGTTTCCCCTTCCGTCAGAGCACAAATGCTGCAAGTTTTAGGAGCGGTACACGTCGCATCCAACCATGTGTGAGAAGCAATTTCTCCCTCGGTAGCACCGCAGATGGCACAGGTTTGTGGGGCAGTACACGTGGCATCCAACCAAGTATGCATACCTAATTCGCCTTCGGTTGCACCACATACACTACATGTTTGCGGAGCAAGACAAGTCGACTCTGTCCACATATGATCTCCAAGCCCGCCCTCTGTTGCAGTGCAGACACTGCAAGTTTGCGGAGCAAGGCACGTGGCATTTTTCCATGCATGTTCCCCTAGGCCACCTTCGGTTGCACCGCAACTGGTACAGGTCTTTATGGCTTGACAGGTGGCATCTACCCAAAGATGCGGGCTGGGCGACCCGTTAGTCTCACCACATTCCGTACAGGTTTGAGGCAATAAACAAGTAGCTGCCTCCCAAGTGTGCGTATGTTTCGCTTCCTCTGCACTTCCGCAAGCCGTCAGCGCAAGACACAGGATTCCCACAACGATTATAAGACTCCATTTTTTCAGACGCCTCCTGTTCATTTCATACGCACCTCCTTATTATCATCATACCGCAATTACCGCAAAAAGCAAGTGGCATGCAACAGAAAAGCGGCTTGCCGAATGGTCAAGCCGCTTTTGCTTTGCAGATATGGGGTTATGCCACCAGCCACTTGTGCTTTTCCACGCTGTATAGGGGGATAAAGGGCAGCAGGATGGGCACGGACTTGACGTACTTCTGATATTCGGGGTCGCTGCCGTAGTTCTTGTTCTGGCGGATCTCCAGACGGCGGGCGCCGCTGAACATAACGAAGATGATGCCGGCATAGCCGATGAGGGCCATGACCCACTGGCCCACGCCGCCGATGCCGCCGATGCCGGACAGCACCACGCCGGTCCAGAAGAGCATCTCGCCCAGATAGTTGGGGCAGCGGACGATGCGGTACAGACCGGTGTCCACAAAGCGCTTGGGGTTGACCTTTTTGGCCTGATTCTTCTGCCAGTCGGCAGCGGACTCGAACAGGATGCCGAAGGCCATCACGCCGGCGCCCACATAGGTCCAGACGTTGCTGCCGGCACCGTTGAACAGGCGGTAGAATACGGGCAGCACCTGCAGCACATACAGCACGGCGCAGGTGACCCAAATGGCGATCTTCACGCCGAAGGGCACATCTTCCTTGATCTCGCCGGTCATATTCTTGTTATAACTGGTGCTCTTCAGCTCGCGGATGGCCAGATAGCCGCCCAGACGGCAGCCGTAGACCACAAACAGGGCGGCGCACAGGGCAGTGCCCACCGTCAGGCTCTTGCCATAGAGCAGCAGCATGGCGGCGCCTTCGGCGGCGATGGAGAAGCCGTAGCCCAGAGAGATGAACCAGACGTATTTTTTGAAACCGATGGCGCTGACCACCATCGCCACTGCAAACAGCAGCCAAAAATGCATGGGAAATACCATAATCGTTCTCCTTTATGAAAAAATAGGTTACTTCTTGTTCTTTTCTTTCGCGCGCTTATCGTTGATGATCTGCATGTGCTGGGCGTTGATCAGCTCCACGCCGTTTTCCTTGGCCCAGTCCACGCAGCCCTTCAGCACCAGCGGCAGGAAGACACGGGGCACATTGAGGATGGTCTCCAGCGCGTCGTCGGTGAACTTGACCTTGTCATCCACCCGGTCGGCGGCATAGCGTACGGACTCCAGCGTCTGCTTGCGCATGGGCAGCAGTTCGGCGCGCATCCGGCGCTTGCGGTGGAACCAGAAGTTCTTGCTGTCGCGGTAGCCGTAGTCCACCGGCAGGGGCGGGAAATCTGCAGACTTCACGCCGCGGATGATGGCATCGCTGTACTGCTTTTTCATCAGGATGCGATCGATCTTCAGAATGAAATGGGCACCGAACTTGGAGGTGATGCCGTTGAAATCGTGATAGGGCGGCTCGTAGCCTTCCAGACAGCCGGGTTTATCGTCCTGGGCATTGTCCAGCGAGCTGACCCAAGTACATTCGATGACCTGAATGGCATCGGTCAGCACCATGGGGCGCTGCTCGCCGGTTTCCTCTTGGATCTGGCTCGGTTCCAGACGGAAGTTGCAGCGGGGCATCTTATCCTCCGGCTTGTCACCGGGCCAGCTGAGTTTCACGCACTCTTTGAAGGTGGCAGGCTTATCGTCCACGAAATTGATGGCGCATTTGCCGGTGCGCAAAATGTTCTGGGCGGTATTGGAGGAATTGCGGCAGCTGAGCAGCATGGCATAGAAATCCTTGCCAGCCACATAATAGGGCTGCACCAGCGAATAGGGGCCCAAGGTGGTGGAACCATCCTCACACAGAGTGCTGATGACCACGGTGGGCATGGGGAAGAACAACGAGGTCTGGTAGAAATTATCTACGATGCGGAGGTTTTCAAAACTGGACACAGTACATCGCTCCTTTATTTTACAAACAATTTTTCTACGACGGGATACAGTTCCGCGAAAGGAATGCCTGCCATTCCCCACGTGAGCAGCGACTCCGCCACAAAGCGGGCGGTGAAGCGGTCGGGGCAGAAGGCTTCCAGCGGTTTGGTCAGCTGCTGGCGCAGCAGACCGTGATAGCGACGGGATACTTGGGCAAAGGGCTCCATTGCGGCAGGGTCCTCCAGCACGGCGCTGTGATCGGCGGCAAAGGTCTGCAGGCTGTCGTAGATGCAACGCACCACCGGCCGGGGGTCGGTGTTTCCCTCGGCGGCTGCCTGAATGCGCGCCAGACAGGGGCGCCATTCCTGCAGCATATAGGCTGCCACCAGCGCATCCTTGGAGGGGTAGTAATTGTACACCGTCCCCACGCCCACGCCGCAGGCATTGGCCACCGCACGCACGGTCAGGGCGCCGTAGCCGCCGGACTCCAGTTGACGCTTGGTCTCGGCCACCAGTTTTTCTTCCAATCCTTCGATCAGTTTGGGCATAGGCAACCTCCTTTTTATGAACAGGTTCATATCCATAGCATACGCCCGATCTTGA
>JAFYMZ010000111.1 GCA_017548175.1 Clostridia bacterium
CCCGTATCCATCGGTAATGGCGCGTAATGTACGGCTGGCCGCACCGCCAAGATATGCACTGCCACAAGCCGTCAGCACTTTAAACACCAAAAAATGCACCACGGCCTGTACCAAGGGAACCAGACAAATGGCACATACCGAAAGAAATCCGTAAATGCCCACACTGGTACGCAATAAGTTTGCACTGCCCAAAAGTGTATCGGATGTACCGGAGATCAGTGTTCCCACCACCGGGATCAGACTGGATATGGCCGTCTGTGCAGTCTTCACCGCAAGCGCATCCGTACTGCGCGTCAGCATTCCGCTGAGCGTATGATACGTGCTGAAGCCCACCAGTAACCACCGCATTCCTTTCCCGATTCCCCAGCGCAGCAATTCCGCCAGTTTCCCCAACAGTCCAACCGGCAACAATGCACCGACAGAATCCATCAGTACATACAGGCTGATTCCGGGCAGAATGATATACCGGCAAAGCCAGGAAACCACGGCGGAAAACAACAGGGTAATTTCTCCTGCCGCAACAGCACTGACCGGACGCCCGGCCAATGCACTGACCACGGCATACACCGGTGTCATCACCTGAATAAACGTGTCCAGTCGTTCGATCGCTCGCGTACATTCATGAATCAGACTACTCCCGGTCGAAAAGTAAATGGTCAAAAGAACCGCAACCGCTGTAAAGTCGATTGACTTTTCAGGCAAAGATATGCCCGCTTCTCCGGAAAATCCCACCGCCAGCGATAATATCATACCGGCGCCCAGCATAAAGATGCCGACTGCGACGGCCTGCCGAAAGCCATCGCCTACGGTGCGTGTTACACCGGCCCACAAACCGGCCAAACCGCCTTTCAGATCGGTATTTTCCGGCGAGATCCCATCCAGTACGTCTTGTGCATCTTCAGGCAGCGCATCCTGCAGCACACCGGGATCCACCGCTGCAGAAACCGGCAGCGGCAGCAGTCCGACAAGCAGGCATAGCAAAAGCAGCATCGTCACCGTTTTCTTCATTCTTACACCGCCGCTCCCGTAATCAATTCCAGTACCCGCTTGGCCAACGGCAGGGCACAAAGAAGCGCTGCCACCGCACCGGCAAGTTCCACCTGTGCCCCAATGGCACGCTCCCCTGCATCACGGCACAGTTCTGCCGTGATCCGCGTACAAACGGAAATGCCAACGACCTTGAGCAGCGGGACAAACAGCGTCGTATCGACCTTGCAAAGTTGCAGCATAGACGCCAAGTCCTGCCACAAGGCCTGTACCTGCGGCAAAATCACCGCCATACAACAGATGCAAATGCCCAAAACAAACCCAATGGCTACCGTCCCGCTCTTTTGCCGCAGTAATACCGCAACACCCAGCACTGCCAGCACAATCCCCAGCAGCCTAAAAAAGCCGTCCATGGTTAAAACCCAAAGGTGGTGCGGATCAATTCAAACATAGCACTGATCTCCTGTATCACCAGCATCATAACGACGATCAATCCTGCTAATACGACCATCAACCCTTGCTCCTCACGGCCGGCACGGATCAACAGTTGATTCAACACTGCTACCAGAATCCCCACCGCTGCGATCTTAAAGATCATCTCCACTTCCATCAAGTTCACCTCTGCATTCTTTTCCGTTCCATCCTGCTCTACTGTATGCCTTGTCCTTCATTTTGAGACCTGAAAACAACAGCGGCATCCGCCCTGCCGCCAAGACGGATGCCATTGCAGGTTTATTTCCGTAAAAACGGAATGAGTACCAATTGATTTTCTTCCAACCCCTGATCCGGCAGCATATGATTCGCCGTCAGGATCGCACTTTCCGTAGTGCCATAGTCCCGGGCCAGTTCCCACGTGCTTTCATTTGCCGCAACGGTACGCAGCAACAGTGTCCCGGGTGCATATCCGCCTCTGGGACGCGACAGGTCCAGTTCACAGGTTTCCACCTGCTGCCCCTGCACAGCGCGCTGCAGGCGCACACAGTACTGTAGCTGCAACTCCACCGTCAAAATACCGCCCGTAGCCGCCACGGACAGATTCCGCACAGAAACCTTCGCCGCACCGGGACAAAAAGCGGTACCTTCCCGCTCATCTCGCACGGTGACACATTGCTGCATCCGATTCCCCTGTTCATCTTCCCATAACACAGAAAGGCAAACACTTCCTTGCAGCTTACCGCTGCGCACTTCAGCCGCAGCACCGATGCAATGCCAGTGAAGCACCTTCGCCACCTTTGTCTCGGTTTGAACATTCTCTCGCAATTGTGCCGACACCCGTTCTGACTGACAGCCACAAACAGGGACGGGTTCATGCTTGACAGAAGTATGGTACTGCGTACTGTACAGATCCGCTACCGTGGTCTCGCGCCGTTCCCGATAAACCTCGATCATCGCTTTTGCGCTCACTCCACAACGCAGGAACAACCCTTCTTCCCGACGCTCCAGACGAATCTGCTGCTGGCCGGCAGTATAATGCAATACCGCATTGCAATCGGGTTTCACCTCGCTGCTTTCTGCAATTTGTGAGAACGGAAGCGAATATTCCATTTCCCGCAAACCCTCTGCTTCTGTCATCAAAAGCACCCGCACCTGCACCGCACCGCGCACCATCACTTTTTTATTCAGCATACGCACATCTTCTGCCTTCCACTGTAACTCCGTATGCAGTAATTGCGCTTGTGCAGCAGTTTCTCCGATACGCACTTCTTCATTGACCGTCAGTGTTTTTTCCAGCGCTGCCACCAACGTATGTACCTGATGATGTGCCAGATGCAGCTGAATCCCTTCTTCCGGCTTACTGTCTACGCCTTCTGTCAGCAGGTGATCGCCATGCTGATAGACCCACGCGTACAACGCCACTTTGCACTGAATCCCCACCTTGCGGCTGTTGAGGATGATCCCTCGCAATTCGGTCAGTTCCGCGTGCAAAAACAGCAAGTCCCCTTCCATCGCATCCTTACATTCCAGCACCTCCTGAAAGTTCAGGCTCCCCTGCAGCGGCATTGCGCTTCCGCCGTTTTCCGGTCGATACAGCAACGTAAAATTTACAACACCGCCGGCAGTAACCCGATCCCGCCGCAGCTGCTGCTCCGTTACAGTACACGCACCCCATACGCCCAATACGGCCAAAGCATCGGGATTTACATCCGGAATGATCAGGTCGGTCTGCTGTTCAAACTGCTGCACCGGACTTTGCAGCACCCGATATCCCTGCATTTGTTTTCGCATCAATTCCATAGTACTTGCATCCTTTCTTGCCCATTGTGTTTATCCCATCCATATGCAGCAGTCAAGGAAAATAGCATAAAAAAAGAGACCGCTGCCTGCGATCTCTTTTCTTTGCTCTTTATTTCGCTCTGAAATACCTGTTTTATGATGGAAAGTTATTCCACTTTACACCACACTGTTTTCAAGTCGTTTGCCAATTCTTTCATCCGTTCCGGCTCCAGATTGGCATAACCCAGCACAACGGTATCCGGCGGACAGCGGTCAGCATCTACCTGATAGTAAGCACGCAGCGGCTGCGGATTTGCCCCTACCGTTTTTGCCAGGTCCGCCATTTTCTGCGCCCCCGGACCATCCGGTAATGTCAACAGCAAATGCAGTCCCGTATGCTGCCCCTGCAGTTTGATTTCACGCGGTGCGAATGCAGCACGCATTTCGGCGCATAGCAGTTCCATTCGATTGCGGTAGCTCTTGCGCAAACGGGCAAGGTGGCGGGAGAAATGCCCCTCTTCAATGAACCGGCACAAAGTATGCTGTTCAAACCGTCCCACCGTACCGGAATAGCCGCCGTATAACGCACGATACCGCGGCAAAAGCCGCAGCGGCAGCACCATACAGGCAATTCGAATACCGGGCGCCAAACTTTTGGAAAAGGTGGTCAGATAGATGACCGGGCCGTCCGGTCCTGCCATTCCCTGCAAACTGGGCAACGGGCGGATATCGAATCGAAACTCAGAATCGTAGTCATCCTCCAAAATATACCGGTTCGGTGCACCGGCAGCCCAACGCAGCAGTTCTGCTCTGCGAGAAACCGGCATCGTCACACCGGTCGGGAACTGGTGACTGGGCGTTACATAGCAAAAATCCGCATCCGTCTGTTCCAGCTCTGTGACCGACAGTCCGTTTTGATCTACACCGACCGTACGGCACGGCATACCGTTATTCTCCAAAATCAATCGGGTCCGACGATATCCCGGATTTTCTACCGCCGCCACATGGCCACCGGTCAGTTGCGGCAGGAGTCCGGTAAGATATTCCGTACCGGCACCGATCACGATTTGTTCCGGACGGCAGTGCACGCCGCGATATGCCGCCAAATATTCCGCCAACACCCGACGCAGCGCCAGTTCTCCCTGTCGGTCACCCGGCTGCAGCAATTCCGGATTTCCGTACAGCAGTTCTTTTTGAATACGTCCCCATGTGCGGAACGGAAACAGCGATACATCCACACTGCTGGTAGACAGGTCATATTTCCAGTTTACCGCAACCTCCGGCAACGCATCCGCCTCCCCGGCGGTAACAGCTTCACCGCTGAACAAACCGGCCGAGTCCTGTACATAATATCCGGACCGCGGCCGACTCTCCAGATAGCCCTCTGCCGCCATCATCTGATATGCAGTGTCTACAGTGCTGACACTGACACCCAATGCACCGGCCAAACTGCGGCGTCCCGGCATTTTACTGCCGCGCGGCAGTTTCCCGGAAACGATTTGCTCCGTCAAGTGTGTATAAATCTGCTCGTATAACGGCGCGCCCCCGTTTTTCAGCATTAAATTGATCTCCAGCATCCTATCACATCCAAACTGGTATGGTAAAAAATATTGTTTCTGGTCGTTCCAATCATACCAGAATCTGCTATAATGAGAATAGCGCTGGAAGAGAAAAAAGTCAAGTCCGGCAAGGAGGATTTCCCATGAATAACAATAAGAAAATCAGTGTCCAGACCATTGCCGTGATCGCACTGCTGGCTGCATTGAGTTATGCAAGCTTTACTTTCCTGCAGATCAAGATCCCTATGCCCGGCGGCGATGCTACTTCTATCCATCTGGGTAACTCCATCTGCGTACTGGGCGCACTGCTCTTTGGCGGCCTGTACGGCGGTTTGGGCGGTGCCATCGGTATGACCATCGGCGATCTGTTTGACCCCATCTATATCGTATACGCACCCAAGACCTTCGTTCTGAAGTTCTTCATCGGTCTGATCACCGGCTTCGTTGCACACAAAGTACTGCGCATCGGTAAGCACGCCGATAACAAGAAGAAGCTCACCACCCGCGCTGCCATTGCCGGCGCATCCGGTCTGCTGTTCAACTGCATTTTTGATCCGCTGGTTGGCTATTACTATAAGCTGCTGATTTTGGGCAAGCCCGCTGCTGAGTTGACCTTGGTTTACAACATCAGCGCCACCACCATTAACGCCGTTACTTCTACCATCGTTGCCACCGTTGTATATGTGGCTGTGCTGGGTGCAATGAAGAAGTCCGGCCTGTTCCGTGATATTTTGAAATAATTCCTCTCCCTCTTCCGCGGGCCCGACAGTTTATCTGTCGGGCCTATTCTTGTACATAAAAGCATTTTATGTTATAATTGCAGAAGTTCCATCACACCCGAAAGGATCGGTCTTTATGGAGTTTCACGAAACATTACAACATCTGCGCAAGCAAAAGGGCCTGACGCAGGAAGAATTGGCCGCTGCGCTTTACGTGTCCCGCACCGCTGTTTCCAAGTGGGAATCAGGTCGCGGTTATCCAAACATTGATTCTTTAAAGCATCTGGCTGCCTATTTTGGCGTCACAGTGGATGACTTGCTCTCCGGTGCACAGGTGCTGACCATTGCAGAAGAAGACCGCAAGCAAAAAGCCATGCATACCCGCGACCTGATTTTTGGTCTGCTGGACCTGAGCTGTCTCGCCTTCTTTTTCCTCCCCTTCTTTTCTCAAACAAAAGACGGCATCGTTTCGACCGCTTCCCTTTTATCTTTGACCGAACTCACCGTTCCGCTGCACGCAGCATACGGTTCCATCGTAGCCGGACTCAGCCTGTGGGGCATCCTGACCCTTGCGCTGCAAAATTATTCCGCAGTAAATTGGAAACGCAGCGCACAGACCGTTTCTCTTTTGCTGAGCATCTGCGGCACCGTACTGTTTATCATCAGTCCGCAGCCCTACGCAGCCTTTGTCCTCTTTATTTTCCTGCTGGTCAAACTGGCACTGCTTCGAAAACAACAATGACACGAAAGGTGTCAGCCCTGTGACACCCCGTTTCTTGTAATCCGATACACCTCCCGGTACAGTAGATTCAGGCGAATGCCGAATCCATAACCGGGAGGTTTTTACTTTGAACCGTAAAGCAACCGCACTTTTCTATTCTGCCGCCGCACTGTTTGTCGCCTTTCTCCTATGGACCCTTGCGGTATGTCACATCGATGTTGCACCCATTGGACCGAACGGCTCCTGCGTTGGGTTCTCAACCCTCAACGGCGCATTTCATCAACTGACCGGCGTGCATCTGACACTCTATCTTGTCACAGATTGGCTGAGCCTGATCCCCCTTGGGTTCATCCTTGGGTTTGCGGCATTGGGTCTGCTTCAATGGATCCGCCGCCGCGCACTTTCTAAAGTAGATGGCAGCATCCTTGCCTTGGGTGGATTTTATGGCATTGTAATGGCCGCATTTCTGTTTTTTGAGCAGGTGGTCATCAACCATCGCCCGGTCCTGATTGACGGCGTATTGGAAACCTCTTACCCGTCTTCTACCACGCTGCTGGTGCTTTGCGTTATGCCCAC
>JAFYMZ010000112.1 GCA_017548175.1 Clostridia bacterium
CTGCAGATCCCGAGGGAAAGGCCTGCGCCCGCTTCTTCTGGGAATACCCCGCCACTGCAGGTCTGGGCCATTTTCTGCACACCTATGTGCAGGACGGCAATCCCGTGATCCCCACCTTCCAGGGTGAGCCGGAGCGGGTGGCCGTTGCTGCCGATATCGATGATTTCACTGAGGAACTATGGAACAATCTGGACGAGAATAATAAGATTTCTCTGTTTGTCCGCTACACGGATATCGCTTCCGGCGCGTATGAGCAGCGTATGATCAACAAGCATCAGTAAGGAGAGAAACGAAATGAAAAACTTTGAGCTGAAGTATGGATGCAACCCTAACCAGAAGCCCGCCTCTGTGTATATGCATGATGGCAGCGACCTGCCCTTTGAGATTCTTAACGGCCGTCCCGGCTATATCAACTTTATGGACGCCCTAAACTCCTGGCAGCTGGTCAAGGAGCTGAAAGAGGCCACCGGTATGGCTTGCGCCACCTCCTTCAAGCACGTTTCTCCCACCTCTGCCGCTGTGGGTAAGCCCCTGAGCCTGGAGCTGAAAAAGGCCTGCTTTGTGGAAGATGTAGAGGGTCTGGACGAGAACTCTCTGGCCTGCGCTTATGTCCGCGCCCGTGGCACCGACCGTATGTGCAGCTTTGGCGACTGGGTTGCGCTGTCCGATGTTTGCGATGCGCTGACTGCATCTTTAATTAAGCCCGAAGTTTCCGACGGCGTGATCGCCCCCGGCTATACCGATGAGGCTCTGGAAATTCTGAAGTCCAAGCGCAAGGGTGGCTACAACATCGTCAAGATTGACGAGAATTACGTGCCCGCTGTGCAGGAGTGCAAGCAGGTTTTTGGTATTACCTTTGAGCAGGGCCGCAACAATTTCAAGATCGGCGAGCATCTGCTGGAAAACATCGTTACCGCCAACAAGGAGCTGCCCGAAAGCGCAAAGATCGACCTGATCGTGGCGCTGATCACCCTGAAGTACACCCAGTCCAACTCCGTTTGCTATGCTGTTGACGGTCAGGCAATCGGTGTCGGTGCCGGTCAGCAGTCCCGAATTCACTGCACCCGACTGGCAGGCGGCAAGGCAGACACCTGGTTCCTGCGTCAGCACCCCAAGACCCTGGGTCTGCAGTTCCGCGAGGATCTGGGTCGCGCCAACCGGGACAATGTCATTGACGGCTACATCAACGGCAACGAAGAGGATGTGTGCGCCGACGGTATCTGGCAGAACTATTTTACCGTACAGCCTGAGCGCCTGACCGAGGAAGACAAGAAGGCCTGGCTGTCCAGCCGTCAGAATGTGGCGCTGGGCTCCGATGCATTCTTCCCCTTCAGCGATAATATCAAGCGCGCTTACGCCTCCGGCGTGAAGTACATTGCCGAGCCCGGCGGCTCTATCCGCGACGATCTGGTCATCGAAGAGTGCGACAAGCACGGTATCGTGATGGCCTTTACCGGTATGCGGCTCTTCCACCACTAAGAAAATGACTATAGGGGACAGCAAATTGCTGCCCCCTGTTAGTGCGTTTAAGGGTAACCCCCCAAAATACAGGAGGTACATATGAAATTGCTTGTTGTGGGCGGCGGCGGACGTGAACACGCCATTATCCGCTCTTTGAAAAAGAATCCTGATGTGGAAACGATTTATGCGCTGCCCGGCAACGGCGGCATCGCGGCAGATGCCGTTTGCGTGGACATCAGTGCAACGGACATTGCCGGCATCGTGAATTTTGCCAAAGAAAATGCCATTGATTACGCGGTTGTGGCGCCGGATGATCCGCTGGTTCTTGGCTGTGTGGACGCGCTGGAGAAAATCGGTGTGCCTTGCTTTGGCCCCAGAGCCAATGCCGCCATTATCGAAGGCAGCAAGGCATTTGCGAAAAATTTGATGAAAAAATACAATATCCCCACCGCGGCCTATGAGATCTTTACGGAACTGGATGCGGCGATCCGTTATTTGGAAACTGCACCCATCCCTACGGTGATCAAGGCGGACGGTCTTGCATTGGGCAAGGGCGTTATCATTGCCCAAACCCGGGAAGAGGCGATAGAGGCGGTTACCGATATGATGGCCAATGCCAAGTTCGGCAAATCCGGCTCTACGGTGGTCATTGAAGAGTTCCTCACCGGTCCGGAGGTTTCGGTGCTGGCCTTTACCGATGGCAGAGTGGTTCGCCCCATGGTATCCAGTATGGATCACAAGCGGGCAGGGGATGGAGATACCGGCCTGAACACCGGCGGTATGGGCACCATCGCTCCCAATCCCTACTACACGCAGGACATCGCAAAGCAGTGTATGCAGGAGATTTTTCTGCCCACGATCCGGGCAATGAAAAAAGAAAAGCGCACCTTTAAGGGCTGTTTGTATTTTGGCTTGATGCTGACACCCAAGGGTCCTAAGGTGATCGAATATAACTGCCGCTTCGGCGATCCGGAAACCCAGGTTGTGCTGCCGCTGCTGAAGAGTGACCTGCTGACAGTAATGCAGGCCTGCACCAACGGCACACTGGCGAAAACGCCCGTTCGCTTCTCCAGAAAGCACGCCTGCTGCGTGATCAAGGCTTCTGCCGGTTACCCGGAAAGCTATAAGAAGGGCTATCGCCTGGCAATGTCCGACCGCGCAGCTGCCCACACCTTTGTTGCCGGCGCAAAGCTGAAGGACGGCAAACTGGTGACATCCGGTGGCCGTGTTACCGGCACAACCGCTGTACGGAGCACGCTGGAAGAAGCAATCACGGCA
>JAFYMZ010000113.1 GCA_017548175.1 Clostridia bacterium
ATAATCACAGCCGTGACGTGTCCTACGTGCCCGACGGCATCGATGCCACCGTGGTATACGGCTCCAAGGACTATCAGTTCAAGAACAACACCGAATATCCCATCCGTGTGCAGACCATCGTCAAGGGCGGCAAGCTGACGGTGAATATCTACGGCACCCAGACGGTAGAGGGCAAGGAGATCAAGATGCGCGTGGAAGAACTGTCCCGCGACCCTGCCGTCAACGAGATGATTCTGGATACTTCTTTGGCTCCCGGCACTTACAAGGCCAGCAGCAACGTGTACGACGGCTTTAAGACCCAGTCCTACCGTCAGGTGTGGATCAACGGCGTGATGGTTTCCGAAACGCCCGAGGCTTACAGCTCTTACAAGCGTTACGACTACACCACTACCATCCGGTACAATCCGGCGGTGGAGACCCCCGACCCCGGCACGGGTGAGACTCCCGGCGGCGAGACCCCCGGTACGGGCGATGTGCCTGCCGGCGGTGAAGTGGGTGCAGGCGGTCTGACTCCCGATCCCGCATAAAAACAACAGAATGCAGATCCCCCCAAAGGCGTGGCCTTTGGGGGGATCTTTTATGGTACGGAGTTCAGTTGTTCAGCAGCATATCGGCCAAGGTGTTGGCAAACAGGCGACCGGCGGTAAGTGCTTCCTGCAGGGTGTTGCCGCAGGTGCCGACTTCTATCAGCATACTGCCGGCGGTCATGTGCTGGTTATAGCGGCCGGCGCGGAAACTCATGGGGCGCATGATGCTGGGGTAAGCGGTGTTGAGCGCGTGGTGCAATTGCACCTGAAAGGCGGCGTTTTGCTTCCAGTTGGGGTGGCTCAGGTTGCCGCCGTCGGTGCCGGTGACCAGCATCAGCTGGGCGCAGGGGTCGCCGGAGATCTGTGCCACCGTTTTGTAGACGGTGTCGCCCTCCATCAGGGCATCCCGATGCACGTCGATCACCAGTTTGATGCTGGGGTATTTCTTCAGCCACGCCTTGATGTCGCTGAGGGCGCGGGTATAGGCGCCGTTGTAGGAGGGGTAGTCGTGAAGCGCCGTGGAATGCACGGTGCCGATGCCCCGACTGTTCAGCACTTGGGTGATCTCCTCGCCGATGCGCAGCATATTCTGACTGCTGTCCAGCGTGCGGTAACTGCCGCTGGCAGTATAGGTGTCGCTGCCGCTGGGGGTATAGGCTTCGGTGCCGTGGGTGTGCACGATGAGCACTTGCGGCAGTTTCGGGTCGGCTTTGTCGATGCTGACCGGATGCTTGGCCTTCAGCAGTGCGGCCGGGTCCACCGAAAGGCCCGACAGGTCCTTGATGTACACCTTGCCCGGGTCGTAGGAGCTGCCACCGCCGGTGAGGGTCACCGGCAAGGCGCCGGAATCGGCGTCGGGGACGGGGTCGGGCGCCGGGGTGGCTTCCGGCGGAGATTCCCACAGATCCTCCGGGTCAATGCCGGGGTAAAACAGGGTGGGGGAATCGGAAGCGGGCAGGTCGGGCACCGGTTGCGATGCGGGCAGCCATTGGGAAAGCCGCGTACCCAGTCGGGAGAGTCCCTGCTCCAGCGCGTCGGAGACACCTGCCTGATGCAGTGTCAGTGTAGCGGCGGCCAACAGCAGCGCAGTCAGCGGAATGGTCCAGCGGCGGCTGGGATAACGGCGGCGAGACGGACGGAACATAGGCAAAAGACCCCCTTTCATCCGACTGTATGCCATGGGGGCGACGGATATGCTCAGCAGAGGAAGGCGTCCAGATCTTCGGCAGACAGGTCGCCCAACAGGGCGAAATCGGCGGCGTAGCCCAAAATCCGGGCACACTTGCCCAAAAGCAGGTCGATGTCGGTGGGGGTCATCAGCAGGGGATGGCGCTGGTCACCGCCGGCGATGACGGTGGGAACGCCTGCGGCAATGACCGGCACGCCGAGGGTCTCGCGGGTCAGCGCCTGCCGATGGTTTCCGGCGCCGCTGCCGGGGGCGATGCCGGTGTCGGAAAACTGGAAACTGGCGCACAGGTGTGCCGGGTCGGAGGCGCACAGGGCATCGATAGCAAGGACGGCGGCGGGTTGCAGCTGCCGCACCAAGGCGCGGGCGATCTCGCCGGTCTCGATGCCGGTGATGCCCATGACCCCGGGAGTCAGGGCGCAGACCGGCCGCAGATGGCCGAAGGTTTGGGGCAGTTCGCGCCCCAAATGTCGGGTGACGATAAGGTGCTCGGCGGCGGCGCTGCCCAAGCGGTCGGGGGTGATGGCGCGGTTGCCCAGCCCCAAAACCAGCACCGTGCCCTGTGCCGGCAGCAGCTGCCGCAGCAGCGGTGCCAGTGCCCGGGCGGCCGATTGGATCCACAGATTGTCCTGCAGACCGGGGGCGGAACAGGCGGCGGTCAGGTAGCGGCCGCAGGGCTTTTGCAGGTCTGCGGCAGCCGCTTGGGTGCGGATGTGCAGGTCGGTAACGGTGAAGGGTCCTTGGTGAAATTGGCGCAAATGCACGCCCGGATGGTCGCTGCCGCAGTGGTTTCGGTAGTGCAGATGGCTTTCTTCGGCCAGATCGGTGCGGATTTGGGACATAAAATGGCTCCTTTTTGGCGTTTTTTCTGTAGTTTTCACCGGATTTTGAAAAAAATACAAAAAGTGAAAAATAGTTCTTGCATTTTGAAAACTTTGGTGGTAGAATAGTTCTGCTATAAAATGCGTTGTAAGGGAGGTCAGAATCGTGCCCAACATTAAGTCTGCAAAGAAGCGTGTCCTGGTTACCGAAGTGAAGAACGCTCGTAACCGTGCATTTAAGACTGCTCTGAAGACCAGCCTGAAGAAGTTTGATGCTGCTGAAGGCGAGGCCAAGGTGGTCGCTTATAAGGAAGCAGTGAAGAGTGTGGATCAGGCTGTCACCAAGGGTGTCATGCACAAGAACACCGCAGCTCGCAAGAAGAGCCAGCTCACCAAGAAGCTGAACGCTGCTCAGTAATTTACCGATGCAAAACAAAAGACCGTCCAACAGGACGGTCTTTTTTGCTGTCTGTGCGGGTTTGAAATCAATCGAACTCGCCCAGCACTTCTTTCAGCAGGGCGGGGTCGTCGGTCATAATGCAGTCGCAGCCCAAGCGGATGAGCTCGCGCATATCGCTGGCTTCGTTGACCGTCCAATACTGCACGGCAATGTTGCGCCGGTGAGCCTGGGTGATCATATGCCGTGCGGTGACGGAAAAGCGCAGCGGGCCGACCTTGTAAAAGGCAGGGATCTGCAGGCAGGCGAAGTCGCTTTTGTCAAAGTAATTGACACCCAGATAGGAGGTGCCCACGAAGGTGGCGGCAGCGGCGGTAGCGGCACCGCGCACCAGATGGGGATATTCCGTGCGCAGCAGCTCTTCTACCTCGTCGTGGAAGGTGGAGACCACGATGCGCTGTTCCAGACCGGGGTAGTTTTCCAGCAGCGCGCTGAGGGCGGCCACGCCTTCTTTGCCCCAATTGCCGCTGCCCTTGATCTCGATGATGAAGAGCAGGTCGGGATAGGCCTCGGCAAAGGCATCAAAGACTTCCTTGGCGGTGGTGATGCGCAGACCCAGTGCGGCGGGGTCCTCTGCGTGCTGATAGGGGCGGTTGCCTTCAGCATCTTCAAAATAATAGCCGAAGTTGTAGGCCTGCAGTTCTTCCAGCGTCATATTGCGGATGTAATGGCGCTTGGCGGAGTCGGTGCACAGCGCCTGCACTTCTTCCAGCGACAGGTCGCCGTTGGCATCGCAGGTCTCGTCGATGTATTGGTCGTGGCCGAAAACCAGATGCCCGTCACGGGTCAGGTGCAGGTCGCCCTCCAGAATGTCTACACCCACCGTTTCCACGGCGTAGCGGAAGGCCATCATGGTGCTTTCCGGATTGTTCAGGCCACCGCCGCGATGGGCGGCGATCAGGGGCAGACCGCCGCTTTCAATTAAAAAGGGATTGTTTTCTACATTTTTTGCAGGGGGGAGCAGGTTCAAAACCAGCAGCGCCACAAAGAGGACGGCCAGCACTGCAATGAGTTTTTTAGACAGTTTGCGTTTCTTTTTCATTCTATAGAACTCCTAACGGGGAAGTTTTTTATTTGCTGCCTGTATTTTAGCAGAAGTTGGAGAAAAGTTCCATCCCCCGGCGCGGAAAATTTGCAAAAGGAAAGAACCGGCCGACGGTGCGCATCGGTCAGTTCTTTGAGGCATTGATTTGCTGGCATATATTTTCTCTGGCTGCGATGGTGGCCAATGTGTCACCCAACTGGGCAAAGATGGAGGCGAGCAGCGCCATCTCATCGATGTTCAGCTGATACGCCAATGCGTTTGCAAGGGCGGTGACGGCACCGGTGAGTTCCAGAGAATCCAGCGCGCACCGGTTTTTGTCTTGGTTTGCTTTGCCCATCGGCATACCTCCCGTTCTGTTATCAGTCTATGCGCGAGCGGGGGGATGGGATACGGATTGCCGCAGGTCCTTGGGTGCTTGGCCGGTGAGAAAGGCAACGGGTTTTGCACAGGGCTGCATTGCACAAAACCGAAGGATATGATATAATAAAATTTATGTGAGAAAAAGACAGCCGGGAAACCGGCGGGAGGAAATATATGGCAGAACTGTTTCAACAATCCTATACGGTAGACCGGCTGCGGGCGGTGCCCGTGCTGACACTGGCCCACGTGGGTGACGGTGTGTATGAACTGCTGGCCCGGACCCGCGTGGTGGACAAGTGCCCCGAGGGCAAGGTCGCCCGCGCCCACAAGCAGACGGTGGCTATGGTCAGTGCCGTGGCACAGGCAAAAGCTGCCCGTATGCTGGAGCCTATGCTGACCGAAAGTGAGACCGCGGTGTTCCATCGCGGCCGCAATTGCCACGTGAATTCGGTGCCCAAGGGCGCAAGCCGCGAGGATTACGGCTATGCCACCGCGCTGGAGGCGCTGCTGGGACATCTGTATCTGTCCGTTCAGTTGGATCGCATCGGCGAACTGTGGCAGGTCGTTCTGCAGGCCTTGGGTGAAGTCTGATGCAGGGACGTTTGGATAAAGTAGTGTCCACGCTGGGACTGATCACCCGCAGTGAGGCACAGACGGCCATTCGCCGGGGCAGCGTACTGGTCAACGGTGCGCCCTGCCGGCAGCCTGCCACCAAGGTGGACACCGAAAAGCAAAGCGTGACGCTGGCGGGCAAACCGCTGCAGGGTGACGGCTTTGTTTATCTGATGCTGCACAAGCCGGCAGGCGTATTGTCTGCCACCGAGGATAAGCACGGCGATACCACCGTGCTGGATCTGTTGCCGGAGGCGTATCAGCGTATCGGTCTGGGTGTGGTAGGCCGGTTGGATAAGGACACCGAGGGTCTGATCCTGCTCACCGATAACGGCGAGCTGAATCATCGGCTGACCTCCCCCAAGTAT
>JAFYMZ010000114.1 GCA_017548175.1 Clostridia bacterium
AGAAGTGGAATGACCTTGCCGAGGGAATGGACCATATTATGGCAGAGTTTGCTCTCTGCATGAGAAAGGGCGAAAGTCCCGATTCCACGGAAGCACAAACCCTTGTAAAATCGCTGCAGAACCATATCACCGAGAATTACTATGTCTGCACAAATGAAATTTTGGCAGGGCTCGGCCAGATGTACGTAGCGGACGAGCGCTTTACGAACAACATTGATAAGCACGCTGACGGCACTGCCGCGTTTATCTGCGAAGCAATTGCGGTGTATTGCGGCAAGTAAACCCAATTGGCCGAACAGTTACGGTCTATAAATATACCTCCCTCCGTCCTTTCGACGAAGGGAGGTTATTTTATATTCCAAATCACTCCAAACGGGAAGTTGTTTGCCCGACCCGTTTGGTTTTATTTCACCTGCATCAGGTCCTGCAGCAGCCGTACGGCACGGCCGTCCCGCAGATCCGACTTGTCCACGATGGCGGCGCCCAGATCCTTGGCACGGGTGTGCATTCCCACAAAGCCGCGGCCCAGTTCCTGGCTGGTGCACAGAACGGCGCGGCCAAACCGGCCGCCGAACTTTTTGGCGTACACCTGGATCTCGTTGAAGTCACCCGGCTCCGGCGTGCCCGTCTTGCAGGAGATGAAGATGGTCTCCAGACCGTTGCAGGCCACCACGTCCAGTTCGTTATAGGCGGTACCCTTATATTCGTCAGACTCGTCGCCCCAGCCCACCCGAACGCTCATATAGATCTCTTTGAACAGGCCGGTGTCCCGCAGCAGCAGGTATGTATACAGTTCCAGCCACACGCCCACGTCGGTCAGATAGCTCTTGTAATTGTCTGCGGCAAAGGAAAAGCGCACGCGGCCCTTATCCCGCTGCACGCTGTGCAAAAAGCCCATATCCTGCAGCTGATACAGATAATCCACATCGCAGGTCACGCGGCTGCGGTTGGCGGCGATGAAGGTCACCGGCTGATCTACATCCAAGCCTTCCAGCCCGGAACAGGCCGCCTGAAAATAATTGCACTGCTTGCGCCAGCGGGGCTGGTTGCGCATCACCTGCTGGCAGAATGCCCGCACCGCAGGCTCCTGTTCCTGCTCCATCAGCACGTGACCCACGCCGTCGAAAAAGGCGCCGTTCATATTGAGATGATCCCGCAGGGTCAGTTCCGGCATCACGAAGGTGCCCTCCAGCGCATCGCAGCCGTTGAGGTTCATCAGCCGCTGCCGGGGCAGGTCGATGTGCAGCATCGCCGCATCCTTGCGGCGGGCAAAGGCAAAGGCGCTGAGCAGCAGCAGTTCGCTGCCGCCGGTAAAGTCAAACACACCCTCCGGATACTTGGCATACAACGCCTCCAGCGCCGCGCGGACACTGTCCGGATCGTTGCAGTCGGCCTCGAAGTACGAGATCACCAAATGCGGCATCCGGTCGCGCAGGGCGCGGACGGTGTTTTCATACACGTCGGTATATTGGGCGCCGGTGTGCACCAGCATCACCAACCGCGCCGGCTGCAAGGCCAGCGCAGGCACCACGTTTTTCAGTGTTTCTGCACAAAACAATTCGATCAGGGTGTCGACCTTTTCCATACGGACCTCCTTTTAGCCCTCCTGTGCCTCCGCCTGCGGCTCTTCGGCCGGCTCTTTGGACTCTTGGGTAATGGGCTCTGCATTCAAGTCGGAAGGCACTTCCAGTCCGGCCTTTTCATACTCGCGCTTGATCTTGTCGTTGCGGTACTGCTGATAGATCTTGTTGAACACATCCTTCTCCAGCGTCCGGATGGTAAAGTTCTCTTTGGTCTCGCGGTTCAGAAACAGCGGCCAGCGCTGGATCAGCATGGCGTTTTCCTGCATGGTCTCGGGGGACTTGATGGTCTCGTAGACCAGATAATCGCCGGCTTCATCCAGCACGCAGGGGAAGCAGCGCAGGCCGCCCAGACCCTCGCCCTCGATCCACAGGGCGTAAACGTTTTCCTGCGGGTCGCGGCCTTCGTAATATACGCAGGACACCTTGCCGTTCAATCTGGCAAAAAAACCAACTTTGGGGGGCTTTTCGCCCACAACAGGGGGTGTATAAGATTTCATATTGTATCCTCCAACCGTAAAAGGTTCATTTGCTTTTTATGATACCCGAAATATGCCGAAAAGTAAACGGCCTGTTTGTAAATTCCGCAGAGATAAAAAAGAAAGCGGTGCGTTTCTGCACCGCTTTCCGGATCAATCATTCAGTTCTTTTCGGCAAGTTTCACAAACGGGCTTGTCCTTGTAGATCAGGATCTTCTTGCTGCCGCCGCAAAAGATGCAATTGCTCTCGTGCTTTTTCAAAACGATGGAGTTGCCCTCGGTATAGATTTCCACGGGGTCGCCGCAAGTCATGCCAAAAGTCTTGCGCAATTCAATGGGAAGGGTAATTCTGCCCAGGTTGTCGATATGTCTGATCACGCCGGTAGATTTCATCTTTATTTCCTCACTGATTTCTCAATCTTTGCACGGTAGGTATGGTTTCTGTCTATATACATTTTCACAAATTTAACTGAAATTGTCAATCGTGACTTTCACCAAATTTTTGAGAGGTATTCTCAAAAATCATCCACTTCTCCACAGGTTTTTCCAAGTCTTTCCAGTTGCAAAAACACCCCGGCAGGGGCTCCCTGCCGGGGCGTTCTTTCTGTTTAACTTTTGGCCCGGAACTCTTTTTCTTCGCCCCGGATCAGACGGCGGATATTCTGCCGATGCTGCCAGATGACGGCGGCTGCGCCCACGAAAGCCAGTGCCCATTCGGCCTTGCTACCGCCAAACAGCATCATTGCCACAGGCAGGCCGGCGGCGGCCATTACCGAACCCACCGACACGATGCGGGTGAGGAGGACGCCCACGACAAACAGGGCAACCACAAAGAAAAAGTGTGCCCAGCTGATAAAGGCTGCCACCACGGCGCCTACGGAAATGCCCTTGCCGCCCTTGAACTCAAAGAACACCGGGAAGAAATGACCCACCAGACAGGCCATGGCAGCCACCACCTTGCCCAGTTCGCCGCCCAGCCACAGACCAAAGCCGATGGCCACCACGGCCTTCAGCATATCGCACAGCAGCGTGGTCACGCCGGCCTTCATACCGAAGTTTCGGGCTACGTTGGTGGCACCGGCATTGCCGCTGCCCTGCATCCGTACATCGGACCGGAACATCAGCAGGCTCAGCATCACCGACGAGCTGATGGAACCCAACAAATACGCCGCAACGGCGATCATACAATACAGGACCATAATACAGTTACCTCCGCTTCTCCCCACAGGGAGCAGATTGGTTAATGACCCGGGCGATAGGTGGGCACCATCTGCCGCACCAGAGTCCGGATGTCTTCGTCATTCCGCTGACAGGCTTCTTCCAGTTTGTCCAGCTGTGCCACAAACTCTGCCTCGTTGATGTTCAGCGGCTGACCGATATAGATCAGCTTATTGGGCGTCGAGCGCATGCCCTCTTCCTTCATCAGCAGTTCTTCGTACAGTTTTTCACCGGGACGCAGACCGGTGTACTTGATCTGGATGTCCACATCGGGCTCAAAGCCGGACAGGCGGATCATATTGCGCGCCAGATCGTCAATGCGCACAGGCTCGCCCATATCCAGCACGAAGATCTCGCCCTGCTGGGCATAGGAGCCTGCCTGCAGCACCAGCGACACGGCCTCGGGAATGGTCATAAAATACCGGATGATGTCGCGGTGGGTCACCGTGACGGGGCCGCCGGCTGCGATCTGCTGCTTGAACAGCGGAATGACGCTGCCGTTGCTGCCCAGCACGTTGCCGAAGCGCACCGCCACGAACTTGGTATCGGCGTGATAGGCCAAAGTCTGCACGATCATTTCGCACAACCGCTTGGAGGCACCCATAATGTTGGTGGGATTGACCGCCTTGTCGGTGGAAATGAGCACGAAGGTCTCCGCGCCGAAGTTGTGCGCCGCCTCCGCCACGTGCAGCGTGCCGAACACGTTGTTCTTGATGGCCTCGTTGGGACTGTCCTCCATCAGCGGCACGTGCTTGTGGGCCGCCGCGTGGAACACGATCTGAGGCTTGAACTCGGCAAACAGCAGGTTCACGCGCTCGGTGTCACGCACCGAACCGATGCGTACCGCCAGATTGAGGGAGGGATCCTCCCGCAGCAGTTCCTGCTGGATGGCATAGGCGTTGTTTTCGTAAATGTCAAAGATCACCAGCTGCTTGGGGTTGTTCTTGGCGATCTGTCGGCACAGTTCGCTGCCGATGCTGCCGCCGCCACCGGTGACCAGCACCGTTTTGCCCTGCAGATAGCCGGAGATCTGGCTCAGGTCTACCTGAATGCTGTCGCGGCCCAGCAGGTCCAGCACATCCACGTCGCGGATCTTCTGGATGCTGACCTCGTCGTCGGCCAGCTGGAACAAACCGGGCAGCGTCTTCAGCTTGCAGCCGGTCTTCTGGCACAGATCCACAATGGCGCGGCGCTCTCGGGGCTTTGCGCCGGGGATGGCCACCACGATCTCTTCCACCTGATACTTCTGCGCCGTCCGAAGGATCTCCTCCCGACCGCCCACGATTTTGATGCCGCGCAGATGGCGGCCCTTTTTGGCAGGGTCATCGTCGATGATGCACACCACGCGGTTTTCGGAATGTTCGCTGCTCTGGAACTCACGCAGGGTCATGGTGCCCGCCTCGCCGGCACCGATCAGCATGGTGCGCTTTTTTGTCAGCGGCCGACGGGTGGCGCGATGCACTAGCAGGCGCACCGTGCGGTAAGAAAAGCGGCTGGCCGTCACCAGCGCAATCAAAAACATACCGTGCAGCAGGGGGAAACTGCGGGGCAGATCCAGCAATTCGGCAAAGATCACCATCATTTCCAGCAGCGCCACCGCGACGCCCACGAAGGTGATACGCACCAGTTCTTCCACACTGGCAAAGATCCACAGGCTGGTGTACAGTTTCATCGCCGCCAGCAGACCCACGATGATCAGCGTGCTGACCACCGCGAACACCGGCCAACCGTTCAGGTATCCCTGTGCCGTCATCTGCTCTACGGAAAAGTCCAGCCGCACCCACAGGGCCAGGAAGGATGCCAAATTGATGAGAACGATGTCTTCAATCAGCAGCAAACCCACCCGGGTCGCCCGTTTACAATTTTCTTCGGTGAAAAACTTGTCCACCTTGCAAGCCTCCTCGTTATTTCGGCGCAAAGGCCGCGCCGTCCAAAAAGACATAATATTCCAAATTAAGTATTTTCTTATTATACCCCCATTTATACGGCTTGTCAAACCGCAACCACGCAAAAGCCGCCGGAGAAAGGCTCTCCGGCGGCAAATTTTACCGTTTGTTCGTTTTTACCGTTTGTTCTTTTTATAAATGATGTTCAGACCCTTCAGCAGCAGGTCACGCTCCAGAATGATCTCCCGCTTGCACAGGGGGGTGATAAACTGCGCCAGACCGCCGGTGGCGATGAGGGTGGATTTGTGACCCAGTTCTTCCTCGATGCGCTCCACGATGCCGTCGATCATGGCCGCCGTGCCGTACATCATACCGCTGCGCATACAGTCCACCGTGTTGCGGCCGATGATGTTCTTGGGCTTGTCCAGACTGATGCCGGGCAGCTGTGCCGCACGGCTGGTCAGTGCATCCAGCGAGATCTTCACACCGGGGAAAATCACACCGCCCAGATACATATTGCCCGGCTCCACCACCTCGATGGTGGTTGCGGTGCCCAGATCCATCAGGATCATCGGGGGCTGATACTCTGCCAGCGCTGCCACCGCAATGACGATGCGGTCGCTGCCCACCTGCGAAGGAACGTCTACATTGATATTCAGGCCGGTCTTCAGGCCGGGGCCGACCACCATGGGCTGCTTGCCGATGACCTTGACCACGCCGGTCTTTACCGAGTTGAACACCGGCGGCACCACCGAAGAAATGATGCAGTCTTCGATCTCGTCCTTGCTGACGCCGTAGGCCTCCAGCACGTTCTTGATCTCAACGCCGTACTGATCCGATGTGCGCACCTGATCGGTGGCGATGCGTGCCTCAAAGCGGATCACGTCATCCTCGATCACGCCGATGACGATGTTGGTATTACCAATGTCGATAGCCAAAAGCATAATGCTTCTCCTTTCCCGCGCCTCAGCGCTTCTTGCCCGCCGCCGTAAACCGCAGCAAAGCCTTTCCGACGGCTGTCACCAGCACCGCTGCCACGATGGCTTCGGGAATGCCGGAGGCCGTGACGGTGCCCATCACCAGACCAAACACAGCAGACACGCCCACCTGCTTGGCATCCGCATACTGCTGCGCCAGCAGCACATAAATGCTGCCCATCACCAGAAAAGTATGCAGAACGGTGGCCACCGCGCCCGTTACCGGCAGCGCGGCCAGATCGCCCATCTTCAGCTTCTTCAGCAGTTTCCAGATCCAGCCTGCCAGCCAGCCGAACAAAATGCGGCAGCCCAGCGCGATCCACACCGACTTCACCATACCGGGGAAGCCCGTAGTGCTCATAAAGGGCGAAAAGGCAAAGCTCAGCAGACCCGGCGCCGTGGTATTGGCCCAAATGGAACACAAGCCAAAGGCGCCGCCCAACACCGCGCCCGCACCGGGCCCCAGCAGCACCGCGCCCAAGATCACAGGAATGTGCATAGTGGTGGCTTTGATCACCGGCAGCGGGATAAAGCCGATGCCCGTCATGCCCATTACCAACAGCACGGCAATGAGCATACCAAGCAACACCATCCGTTTGGTATCTCTTTGTTGTTTCATATTCAGTTCCTCCTGCTGTCACCCTCTCTGCGAGGTGCAACGCAAATTGCCGAATTTTCGGCGTTTAAATTATACAGGAAAATGCCGTAAATTTCAATACTTTGCCCGGATTTTCCCCCTCTTTACACCGAGGCAAAAAGGGTCTATAATAATAGTGTATGCAATAAAAAATCCGGCAGACCATTCTGCCGATAAGGAGGACTCCGCTATGCTTCGTGGAAAGACCGTTCTGTTGGGCGTCACCGGCGGCATCGCCGCCTATAAGGCCGCCGTACTGGCCTCTGCGCTGGTCAAGCAGCACGCCGCCGTAGAGGTGGTCATGACCGAGAACGCCACCAAGTTCGTCACCCCCCTGACCTTCGAGCAGCTCACCGGCCGCCGCGTGATGGTGGACACCTTTGACCGGAACTTCAGCCATCAGGTCGAGCATATCTCGCTGGCCCAGCGCACCGATCTGGTGCTCATCGCGCCGGCCACCGCCAACGTCTGCGCCAAACTGGCCCACGGTCTGGCCGACGATATGCTGACCACCACCGTGCTGGCCTGCAAATGCCCCAAGCTGATCGCACCGGCCATGAACACCAATATGTATGAGAATCCCGTGACCCAGGATAATCTGGACATCCTGCGCCGCTACGGCTGGGAAGTCATCGCCCCGGCCAGCGGCCGTCTGGCCTGCGGTGCCGTGGGCGCCGGCAAACTGCCCGAGCCCGAGGAGTTGCTGCAGTACGTGCTGCGGGAGCTTGCCCTGCCCCACGATCTGACGGGCAAGCGGGTGCTGGTCACCGCCGGCCCCACCCGGGAGTCGCTGGATCCCGTCCGCTATCTCACCAACCACTCCTCCGGCAAGATGGGCTATGCCATTGCCAAGATGGCTATGCTGCGCGGCGCACAGGTGACGCTGGTCTCCGGCCCCACCAACATCGCCCCTCCGCCCTTTGTAGACGTGGTGAAGATTGCTTCCGCGCAGGATATGTTTGAAGCCGTGGCCGCCCATTGCGAAAGCGCCGACTTTATCTTCAAGGCCGCTGCCGTGGCAGACTATACCCCTGCCGACTACAACGACAACAAGATCAAGAAAAAAGACGGCGATATGTCCATCCCCTTAAAGCGTACACAGGACATTCTGAAGCATTTGGGCGAGCACCGCCACGCCGGTCAGGTCATCTGCGGCTTCTCTATGGAGACCGAGAACATGCTGGAAAACAGCCGCGCCAAACTGGTGAAAAAGAACGTAGACATGATCTGCGCCAACAACCTGAAGGTAGCCGGTGCCGGCTTCGGCGTGGATACCAATATTATCACCCTCATCACCAAGGACAACGTCACCGAACTGCCCCTGCTGAGCAAGGAAGAAGCCGCCTGCGCCATTCTGGACGCTGCCGTAGCGCTGGCAAAGTAACCCGCACAACACAAAACTGCCGCTTTCCCTGTGGATGGCGGCAGTTTTTTTCAAAATTTCTGTAAGATTTCCCTCAAGCCGCCGTCTTATAGGCAAAGGAGGTGATGGCGATTGACCTTTGAGCAAGTATACGAGAAATACTTCCGGGATGTTTACCGGTACATCCTGGGCCTGTCCGGGGACGCCCATCTGGCCGAAGAGATCACCGCCGACACCTTTTTCAAGGCCTTGCGCTCCATTGACCAATTTCGCGGAGACTGCGATATCCGGGTATGGCTGTGCCAGATCGCAAAAAACGCCTACTACACCCACCTGCAGCACAGCTGCCGCACCGTTTCTGCCGAAGATGCCCCCTTGCACACCGCCCCCGACCCCGCGCCGCCGCTGGACGAGCAGTTGGCACGGCAGGATACCGCCCGTCGGGCGCAGGCTCTGCTGCACACCCTGCCCGAGCCTTATAAAGAGGTCTTTCTCTGGCGGGTCTACGCCGAACTGAGCTTCAAAGAGATCGGCGCGCTGTTTGATAAAACCGACAACTGGGCCTGCGTGACCTATCACCGGGCCAGAATGATGCTGAAACGCAGATTGGAGGAACAAGATGAAACGAAATGATTGCAGCATCGTACAGGATCTGCTGCCGTTATATATCGAAGAGATGCTGCAGCCCGACACCGTGGCGTATGTAGAAGATCACCTCTCCGGCTGCGAAACCTGCACCGACCTTTTGGCGGAACTGAAAAGCGCCGATCCCCCCGCACCCGATGCGGAAGATGCCCGAACGGGCGACCAGCGGGTGCTGAAAGGGCTGAAGAAGTTTTTGCGACTGCAGCATTTCATAATTGTTTTGGCGTTTTCTTATTTTTTTCTGTTCTTCATTCCTTGGACAAACTACAAGTGGGCCGGTCCTGGGCTTAGCGGTGCCGCCTTTACCGGTTTCCCAGTTTTAATGGCAGCCGTTCTTGCCTGCCGGCGGGATGAGATTTCCCGCAATATGGCACTGGTTGCCACCGGCATAGTACTTCCTACCGCTCTCTTTCCTCTTTTCTTTTTTATGACCCACTATGGACAAACGCTCCATTTTTCCTCCGGCGATCAATTAGACTATGTGATCCGACCGCTTTTTTGGTTAGCACTTTCTTGTGGTTTGTTGCTCACCGCAATTGCTTTGCATAACATTCGGCATAAAGTCATACCCTTGCCCGCCGACCGCAATCCACGGCAAAAGTTCATCTTGAGTTCAGCACTCCTTGTGGCCGCTCTCATTATTCTTTTAAGCCTTTTCCCCATCGTATCTCCTGAGAATTACAGCAACGGTACCCTTGTTTATGTTAATCTGATTTGGGGATGGCCACTTATCTATCTGACGATCGCCATCGCCTTTTGTCAGGTCACCTGCAAAAATGAGGCTACCAGAGCCACTGTATTCGCGCTTTTTCTTCCGGCATATGCCGCTCTGCCTTTTTTGACACAGTCTGCCTATCCTTTTACAACGATTTACACCGTTGAGAAATCCGCCCTGTTTGTTCCGGTATACCACATACCTCATTTAATCGCATCTCTCCTCCTGTCCGCAACTGCAATTTGCAGTGTATGGTATCAGTTAAAACAACAAACAAAGCACGCGCCCCCTGCCGCATAACAGCAAAACTGCCGCAGCCAAACCGGATGCGGCAGTTGTTTTTTTCTTGATTATTCCGCCAGCAGGCTTTCGATGAGCTTTTCGGCGGCGTGGGAGG
>JAFYMZ010000115.1 GCA_017548175.1 Clostridia bacterium
AGGTCTGTACCACCCGGTCGGTCCCCACAAAGGCATGCACCATGATCTGCATATCCGGCTTGTTCCAGCGCTCTACCCAGACGTCGGCGGTGGGTTCGCCGCAGCCGACGGAGTGCAGCATCAGACCTTTGGGGCCTTCGTCCTGAAATCGGGCGTAACGCTCGTCCAGACGCTGTTCATTATATTTCCAGCAATCGTTTTTCGTGATAAAGTTCTGTACCAGATTCATATTGAATTGCTCCTTTTTTCAAAGTCGGCAGCCGAAATCTCTACCGGCGTTACCGTGCCAACAAAGAACGGCATTGCTTCGCCGGTGACCTGACCGCCCATCTTACAAATGATGTGTACCGTGGCTTCCCGCGCCTCCATACAGATGCGCCGGATCCCGCGGGAAAAACTTTGCTCCAGGGAATACCGGGCCAATGCCGTTCCGATGCCGTGACCGCGCAGGTCCGGCCGCACGGCGAAGCGCCCCCAATGGGTTTCACCGTTTTCCTGCCAGACGGCCACCGTGCCTGCCGGAACTCCGTCCAGTTCGGCGCAGTACCAGGTCGGCTTTGCGTTCTGTACCGCGCGCACCAATTCCTCGGGAATGCATTGTTCGCCGGTAAAGACCTGTACCTGCAGGTCCATAATGTGGGTCAGGTCCTCTGCGGAAGCAAGCCGCAGTTTCAGTTCGGCCATAGCTTATCCCACCAACTTGTTCAAATATGCCAGCAGGTCGTCAAAATCGCCCTGCGGATACCGGCTGATGTCGGCATTTTTCTTGTTGATGATGCAGGGAGTCAGCAAAAAGACCTGCATACCCAGCGTTTCTGCCACCAGATCTTCGATGACATCGTTGCCGACCATCAGGCATTCTTCGGCCTTCAAGCCCAGCTTGTCCAAAATCTCCCGGTAGTATGCCGGATTGGGCTTGCAGTAACTGGCGTTTTCATAGGTGGTGATGTGCAGGAAGTCGTCGGTCTTCAGTCCTGCCCACTGCACACGCTGATGGGTGGCAATGGCAGGGAAGATGGGGTTGGTGGCCAGTACGGCCTGCAGACCCAGTTCCTTTACCCGATCCAGTACTTCTCTGGCACGGGGCGTAAAACCGCAGGATTCCTGCACGGCAGGGAAGCCGGTGCGGTAGAACTCGTCAAACAGCGGCAGATCGTTTCTGGATGCTTCGCCGAACTGCGCGGCAAACCGATCCCAAAAGACCGCTTCGTTGTTGCGGCTGCCGTCATTTTTTACCATTGCCTCGGTACCGGCCCAAATGGTCAGCACCAGCAGTTCCGGATGATAGCCGTGGGGTGCCATCGCGGTAGAAATGCGCGACAGGTATGATTTGACAAATCGATCCTGATCCATGGGCAGCAGCGTGCCGTCCAGATCAAACAAAACCGTTTTGATAGCCATAAGGATCTCCTTTCGAGAGAGAGGATGTTCTTTATTATAGTCAGGGCGGAGAGAAAGTCAAATTTTGCGGCTCAAAACGCCGCAAAACAGGAAGAAAATGGAAAGCGCAGCGCTGCCATTTGCTGGAAAGAAAGTGTACACGGCGTTTTTTGATTTCCTTGAAAAATATTTGGATAATGTAACGGAAAGTTCAAAAAAATCCTGTGTTTCTTCCAAAAAAACACAATCATTTTCTTGACATTTAAAGGGGAACAAGGTAGAATATATTGAGGGAAATTTCACAAGGTGACACTGGCCCGCAGCCCGCGAAGGTAACACTGCCGTCCGCTTATTTTGGGAGAACGACAACATCTCGCAGACATGGACCGATATTGTTTGTTATGTTCGAAGCTGCAGAGGAAAGGCTCTTGCGGCTTTTTTGTATCCTTGAGATTTTTTCCGTTTTCATCACCGATAACCGAAATATCGGACAAACATAGTGTAAAAAATATTTTTAAAGGAGAGAAACCACTATGAAGAAAATCATCGCACTGGCTCTGCTGGCTTGCCTGATGCTGTCTCTGGTTGCTTGTGGCGGCGCTGATAACGGCGGCACTAACAACGGCGGCAACGAGGCTAAGGAAGCAGAGTACAAGCTGGGCATGGGCGTCGTTGTGAGCATGGAAAGCTCCAAGACCGATCTGGCTCAGGTTGACGCTACCGTTGCAACCGTCGTTCTGGACAAGGACGGCAAGATCGTTGCTTGCCGCATCGATGTTGCTCAGAACAAGATGACTGTTGCCGGCGGCGCTGTTGACACCGCTGCTACCTTCAAGTCCAAGATGGAACTGGGCGACGCTTACGGCATGGCCGGTAAGGTCGATAACGACGGCAACGGCGTTATGAAGGAGTGGTACGAGCAGACCAAGGCTTTCGAGGCTTATGTTGTCGGCAAGACCGGTGATGAGGTCAACGCCATCGAGACTCAGTTCGTCAACAACCACTACATCGCCAAGGATCAGGCTCTGCTGGATGCCGGTTGCTCCATGCAGATCACCGATTTCATGGCTGCTGTTGTGAAGGCTTGCAACGACGATCAGGCTCAGTCCTTCAAGACTGCCGGCGAGTTCAAGCTGGGCGTTGCTGCCAAGACTGCTGCTGCTGACTCCAAGGCTGCTACTGACGCTGACGGCCTGGTTGCTATGTACACCGACTTCGCTGCTGCTGTTGTCGGCGCTGACGGCAAGATCCTGGCTGCTCTGACCGATGCTATCCAGCCCAAGATCGCCA
>JAFYMZ010000116.1 GCA_017548175.1 Clostridia bacterium
AGCGCCAAACCCAAGTATACCAAGCATACCCAGCAGCCGCAGGAAATCACGCATAAGGTGGTAAAACTGTGGAAGGACGAGGGCGCGGAGCAAAAGCGGCCGGCATCGGTGGAAGTGGACATCTTCCGGAACGGCGAGCTGCACAGCACCCAGACTTTGTCGGCAGAGAATAACTGGAGTTATGCGTGGAATACCCCCGATGACGGCAGCCAATGGCACGCGGCGGAGCGTGCGGTGCCGGAGAATTATACCGTTACGGTGACGGCAGAGGGCAACACCATCGTCATCACCAACGTGCATGAAAAGCCGGAATTGCCGCCGGTCCCCGGCACGGGTGATTCTGCCGTTCTGTGGCCGTATATTCTGGCCATGGGCGTTTGCGGTATGCTGCTGCTGGTGCTGACGCTGGGCCGCAGAGGTAAGAATCGATGAGCAGAGGAAAGAAACTTGCCGCGTTGTTGGGCGCGTTGTTGCTGGTGGCGGCGGCGGGACTGTTTGTGCTGCAGCAGGTCGGTGCGGCGCAGGCGGAAAAACGGGCGGCGGCGCTGCTGGAGACCTTGTATGCCGCCTTGCCGGACATTACAGCCGGGTCTATGGACGACCGGGAGGATATGACGATGCCGGTGCTGGAGGCGAAAGGGGTCAATTTTGCGGCCATTCTGGAAGTGCCGATGTTTGACTGTGCGCTGCCGGTCAGCAGTCCGTGGAGTGAAAAATCCCTGCGAAATTACCCTTGCCGGTTTTACGGCAGTCTGTATGACCGCTCGCTGATCATCGGCGGCAGCGATCAGGCGGGACAACTGGATTTTTTAGAGCAGATCGACATCGGGCATAGGGTGTCGGTCACCGATATGACCGGTGCGAAATACAGTTATTCGGTGTATCGGGTAGACCGCGCCAAGCACGCGGATGCGGATGTTCTGGTGGATGATGGCGCAGCGGTCACGCTGTTTGCCCGGGATTCCTTTTCGCTGGAATACATTATCGTTCGCTGTAAATAGAAAACGCATCAGAAATGAGAAAGCGCACCGCGAGAGCGGTGCGCTTTTTGCATATTCCGGAATAATTTCAAAAAATGCGTGACATTTCAACGAGTTAATGATATACTTATCATCGGTTATCAAAAAACCGATGATAAGGAGAAGTAAACTTGATGTTTCAGATCATTACCGATTCCTGCTGCGATTTTACCGATGCGCAGTATGCAGATATGAATGTTACCCGTGTACCGCTGTCGGTACATTGGGATGGAGTTTGCCGCGATCATTTTTCTGATGAAGCAGCACTGCGGCAGTTTTATGAGGAAATGCGGCGGGGCGTGCGGCTCAGCACCTCGGCACTGAACCCCCATCAATGGGCGCAGGCCATAGAGCCCCGGCTGCAGGAAGGAAAAGACCTGTTGGTGCTGGCGGTGTCCTCCGGCGTATCCACCACATATCAATCGGCAGAAATCGCCGCCGAGGAACTGCGGGAGAAGTATCCGCAGCGTGCCCTGCGTGTGGTGGATTCCCGCAGCGGTTCGCTGGGCGAGGGGTTGCTGTTGTGGCACGCCTGTCGCCTGCGGGATGCCGGTGCGACGCTGGAGGAAACGGCGCTGTGGCTGGAGGCGCACTGCACCCGGGTGTGCCATTGGGTGACGGTGAATGATCTGCACCATTTGAAACGCAGCGGCCGCCTGAGCAGTGCCGGTGCGCTGTTGGGCACCATGCTGGATATCAAGCCCATCATCAAAGTAACGGAAGAGGGCAAACTGGTGAGCGACGGCAAGACCCGGGGACGCAAGGCATCCATCCGGATGCTGGCAGAGCGGTTTGCCAAATACCGCTCCGTCACGGAGGAGGATCTGGTGACCATTGCCCACGGCGACTGTGCGGAAGATGCGGAAACGCTGGCCGACATTCTGCGGCAGGAGTACGGGGTAACGCACATCCATATCGGCTATGTGGGTCCCGTTCTGGGCGCGCATACCGGCCCCGGTGTGCTGGGATTGTTCCACATCGGCACCCGGCGGTAATGTTGATAAAAAACCAAGGCGGCAGTCCGACAGGGCTGCCGCTTTTTTCTGCGTGCGGAGCGCGGAAAGAAAAAACGCCCCCGTCTTGGACGAAGGGCGGTGCTCAGATTCGTTTTTTGAAACAAATGATGCGGTTTGCTTCCTGAAATCCCATAGCCAGATGAAACTGCAAGCTGCCGGTGTTGTCCAGCTCGCAATCACTGGCAAACTCGGTGCAGCCGTTGTTCCTGGCCCAAGCTTCACAAGCGGAAAGCAGTTCTTTTGCATAACCGCGGTCACGATATTCGGCGGTGACAAAAATGCCCTCCAGATACCCCACGGGGGAACTCTCTGTGCCTTCCACATAATCGGTTCGCAAGGCGCATTGTGCAAACCCAACGGGCGCGTCAAGGCAATATTGGATGAAAAAGGCAGACCGTTCATCCTGCATGGTTTCCAGAAACTCGGTTTCTAACGCATCCACGGTGTGGCGATTCCACAACTGAACGGCAAGTTCTGCCAACACACGACTGTCGCAGGGCATTGCTTTTTTAATCATTGGAGCACCTCGCAAAGGGAAGTTCAGAGCTGCAGCCGCAGCACGGTCTCATTTTCGTTCATTTCTCCGGTTTCGGCAAACCGATATTTATGATAGAGCGCAAGGGCCGCGGTGTTGGTTTCTTTGGTGGACAGGAGAATATGGTCTGCGCCGTGACGCCTGAAGTAATCGAGGATGATCTCCAAAGCGGCAGCGCCGTATCCGCGCCCCTGAAAATCCCGTCCGATCATCAGCCGCCACAACCAATAGCGGTCGTTGGGGTCGGCGGAAGTCAGGTCAAAGGCAAACATCGCAAATCCAACCGGCGTTTCGTCGGCGTATATGGCAAACGGCCGTGCGATTTTGCGGTATTCCTCGGCCTTTGCGGTGTCTAACGATTTCTTGTTGGATGCGATATACTGCGCTTGCTGCGGGGATACTTCCAATGCGAGAACGGCATCGAGATTGGTATCATCAATGGCGCGCAATGTAAGATTCACGGGATCCCTCCGTTCGGTTTGCGTTTATGCCTGCACGCCCTTTTGGGTGAGGATGTCCATCAGGCGGGTTCTGCCGAAAAACACCACAAACTTGTACTCGCTTCCGTTGTGCAGAATGAAGGTCACGGTGGGCAGGAACAAAAGGGAATCTTTCTTCACGGCAGAGATCTCGCTGTATTGCATGGCCAGGTTACGGTATTCCTGCGGGATCGTGCGCTTACCGGTATGGTACGTTACGGCATCGGCATCGGCAATGAGACTGCCGCCGATCAGTCCGTTTTTGATCAAACTGACAACAAAATGGTGCTTCATCAGGAGTGCCCCCTTAATGTCGGATTTGTTTCTGTCTTTTGATTTTATCACAGTTTTTTCCATTCATCAAGGCATCGCGAACCTGATGGCGGCGAAAGACCCGTACCTGTCGGTTGACAGCGGTGGGGGAAAGGCGTAAAATCAGGGTGTAAAGATGCATCTTTGTTAAAAGAGGGTTTTGTTATGGAAATACTTGTAATCAATCCCGGCTCGACCTCTACCAAAATTGCGATTTTTGAAGAAGAAACGGTCATCTACAGCGAGACCATCCACCACGAACCTGCCGATCTGGCACCCTTCTCTTGCGTGCTGGAGCAGTTGGACTATCGCAAAGGCTTGATTCTGGCGGCACTGGACAAGGCGGGCTATGCCCTGCGGGACTTGGATGCCGTCAGCGGTCGCGGCGGATTTATGAAGCACATTCCCTCCGGCACCTATCGGGTCACCGATGCGGTGGTGGAGAATATGCACGCGCCCATGTATGAGCACGCGGCCAATCTGGGGCCGCTGCTGGCACGGGAACTGGCCGATGCGGCGGGCATTCCTGCCTTTTTCGTGGACCCGGTGTCGGTGGATGAGATCACCGATGTGGCCCGGGTCACCGGTCTTGCGGGAATGGAACGGGAAAGCTTTTTCCATTGTCTGAATCACAAGGGTGTGGCACGCAAGGCGGCCAAGGAATTGGGCAAGACCTATGAAACCTGCAATCTGGTGGTCTGTCATCTGGGCGGCGGCGTCACTTCTGCGGCGCATCAAAAGGGCCGCGCCGTGGACGTGACCAATGTGTTCGACGAGGGCTGCTTTTCTATGGACCGGGGCGGTGCGCTGCCCACCCATCAGTTGGTGGATCTGTGCTTCTCCGGCCGCAGCAAAGAAGAAATCGTGCAGCGGTTGTCCACCGGCGGCGGTGTGGTGTCCTATCTGGGCACCCGGGATTTCCGCACGGTACAGCGGATGGCCTTGGAAGAGGGCAACGCGCTGGCCAAGCGCGTCTTTGACGCGATGGTGTATCAGCTGAGCAAGGACATTGCGGCGCTGAGCAGTGTGATGTGTATGGACGTGGATGCCATCATCCTCACCGGCGGTATGGCATATTCCCAAGTATTTTGTGACGCGGTAGAAGCACGGGTGGGCAAGATCGCACCGGTGCTGCGGTATCCCGGTGAGATGGAGATGCTGTCGCTGGCGCAGGGTGCGCTGCGGGTACTGCACGGGGAAGAAGAACCCGGTATTTTTTGAGAAAAAGGAGAGGACCCATGGCAATTACCACGTTGGATGCGTTGATCGCGGCGGCACAGGACGGCCCGAAGCCGGTGGTTTCGGTGGCGGCGGCTCACGAGCGCAGCGTATTGGAAGCGACGGTGGCGGCTTGGAAGCAAGGCATCGCCACGCCGATCTATGTGGGACATCCCCAAAAGATCGCAGAGATCCTGCAGGAACTGGGGCAGGACCCGGCGACATTCCGCACGGTGGAGGCCGGCAGTGATGAAGATTGTGCCGCCAAGGCCACCGAACTGGTGGCCCGGGGCGAGGCGGATTTTTTGATGAAAGGCTATCGGGGTACGGCAACTCTGCTGCGTGCGGTGCTGCGCCGGGAAGGCGGCTTGACCGCCGGTCGGATGATGAGCCATATGATGCTGTTTGAAACGCCCCTTTATCCCAAACTGCTGCTGATGACCGATGGCGGTATGATCCCCGATCCGGATCTGCAGCAGAAGGTGGGCATTTTGACCCATGCGGCAGAACTGCTGCTGAAACTGGGCTATGAAAAGATCTATGCGGCCTGCCTGACGGGGGCAGAGGTGATCAATCCCAAGATCCCCTCCACGGTGCATGCCGATGTGATGAGCAAGATGGACTGGAGCGCCTACCGGATGCAGGTATACGGCCCGGTGGCGCTGGACTTGGCGGTAAGTCCCTTTTCCTGCGCGCGGAAGGGCTACTCGGCACCCGGCGCCGGTGAGGCGGACATTTTGCTGATGGCAAATTACGAGGCCGGCGATGCCTTGTATAAGGCGGCGTGGGCCTTTGCGCCGGAATGCCACGGCGCCGGACTGATCGCCGGTGCCAAGCGGCCGGTGGTGCTGGTGTCGCGCTCGGATTCCGTGAAAAGCAAACTGGCATCGGTGGCCTTGGGCGCACTGATGTGCCGCGAAGAGAATCAATAAGAAAGGCGATCCCGACGGAAACTCCGCCGCGGATCGCTTTTTTACGTCGGATTATGGTTGCAAAGTCAACTATTTTGTGCTACCATTAAACTGTAATATTTTGGAATCTTACCGAGAGGTGATCGATATGAAACCGATTCACGTATGTTTCAGCCGGATCCAGCGGGCACAGCGCAGTGATATGAACCGTGCCATGGAAGACACCGGACTGAGCCCTGCCGAGGTGCAGGCACTGCGGTACATTACCTTTCACAAGGCAATGAGTCAGCGTGAACTGTCGGAGGATATGGGCATCGACAAGGGTGCCACTTCCCGACTGGTGGATATGCTGGAGCAAAAAAATCTGGTATGCCGGGAACCCGACCCCAGTGACGGACGGGTCAAGCGCATCGTGCCCACCGAGGCGGCGCGCGCCATTCACGAACGGGCGGTGGCCCAGCAGGCGGCGTTTTACGATTGGCTGCTGGAGGAACTGAGCCCCGAAGAAACGAAGCAGTTCCGGGAGACGCTGGAGATGCTGTATCAGCGTTGTGTGGGCAAGAACCTGCACGACAATGAGGGCGGAAAATGAAACTGATCATCAAGTATTTGCGGCCGTATTTCCGGCGGATGAGCTTCGGCCTTGCCATCAAACTGTTTGGCACGGTGATGGATCTGCTGCTGCCGCTGATTTTGGCCCACGTCATCGACGAGGTGGCACCCACGAAAAATATGAAGGCAGTGCTGCTGTGGGGTGCCTTGATGGTGGTGTGCTCGGTGATGGCGCTGCTGTGCAATGTCATTGCCAACCGCAAGGCCTCTGCCGTGGCCCGCGACACCGTCACCAGCCTGCGGCACGACCTGTTTGAAAAGATCTCCTTCCTGTCCAACCGACAGGTGGATCAGTTCACCATTCCTTCGCTGATCGCCCGTATGAGCACCGACAGTTATTATGTCTACCGTATGGTGGGCATGATGCAGCGCATCGGTGTCCGTGCGCCCATTCTGGTGCTGGGCGGTATTCTGGTCACCTATACGCTGGATGCGGTGCTGGCCACCGTGCTGCTGTGTATGCTGCCGCTGATGGCGGTGGTGGTGGTCTATATCTCCCGTCGCAGCGTGCCCCAGTTTGGCCAGCTGCAGCGGTCGGTAGACCATATGGTGCGCGTGGTGCGTGAAAATGCCGAGGGCGTACGCGTTATCAAGGCACTGTCCCGCACCGATGCGGAAAAAGACCGGTTTGAAGAAATCAACCGGCAGATCATGCGGGATGAGAATCGGGCCAACAGTACCATGGCCATTACCAAGCCTGCCATGAATCTGATGCTGAATACCGGCCTTGTGCTGGTGGTAGTGGTGGGCGCATACCGTGTCAACGCCGGTGCCACCGGTGTCGGTACCATTACGGCCTTTTTGACCTACTTTACCATTATTCTGAATGCGGTGCTGTCCATCAACCGCGTGGTGACCATGTATGCCAAGGCGCTGGCTTCTGCTCAGCGTATCCAGCGCGTACTGGATGCGGAAAGTGAACTGCAGGAGCTGCAGATGCCCGCAGGCGACCCGGAAAAGCATCTGGAGTTCGACCACGTGACCTTCTCGTACAACGACAGCAAAGAACATCTCAGCGACATTCACTTCAGCCTGCGGCGGGGTGAGCGGTTGGGCATCATTGGCCCCACCGGTGCCGGCAAGAGTACCATTGCCGCGCTGATGATGCGGTTCTATGATGTAAACGCCGGCGCGGTGCGCATCGGCGGACAGGACGTGCGCAGTCTGGACAAGGAAGCCCTGCGCCAGCGGTTTGGCGTGGTATTCCAGCACGACACCCTGTTCCGTGATACCATCGGCGGCAACATCCGGCTGGGCCGTGAGATCGACCTTGCACAGGTGGATGCGGCCATCCGGGATGCACAGGCGGCGGAGTTTATCGAAAATGCCGGCGGTCTGGATGCGTGGGTAGAGTCCCGCGGCGCCAACTATTCCGGCGGACAGAAGCAGCGACTGCTGATCTCCCGTGCCTTGGCCGGTCATCCGG
>JAFYMZ010000017.1 GCA_017548175.1 Clostridia bacterium
CAAAAAAGAAAAGCGGGAAGAAAACATTCAGCTTGCCCGCGCAGAGGTCGATAAAGAATTTGATAAGATCCGCAAAGGTCTGAAGGAAGAAGACAAGGATCGCATTATGGAGACCATTGCCCAAAGACACGGTCTCGGAAGTCTTGACGATCTCTACAACTCCATTGGCTACGGCGGTATTGCCCTGTCCCGCGTGGTAAACAAGGTGAAGGACGAAGTGTCCCGCCGCCGCGCCAAGCAGGAAAAGGTGGCTGCCGTACTGCAGAATGCCGCAACGCCCACGAAGAAAAAGAGCGTTTCCAACAGCGGCGTCATCGTCGAAGGTCTGGATAACTGTGCCGTAAAGTTTGCCAAGTGCTGCCATCCGGTGCCCGGCGACGAGATCATCGGCTTCGTTACCCGCGGTTTTGGCGTATCCGTCCACCGCAGAGGCTGCCCCAATGTGACCGCCTCGCTGCAGAAGGAAGAGGAATACGGCCGCTGGCTGCATACCGAGTGGGATCAGGAAGAACGGCATAGCTTCAATGCCGCCCTGCGCGTGCATGTGACCAACCGCATCGGTCTGCTGGCAGATGTGATTATGGTCTTTACCAATATGAAGTTGAACATCACCGAACTGAATACCCGTGAGAATGAAGACGGTACCTGTACCTTGTTTATTTCCACCGACGTCACCAGTCTGGAGCAGCTGGATCTGGTGATGAACCGCGTCCGCCGCGTCAAGAGCGTCAAGGAAGTCAGCCGCAATACCAGCAGCGATAAAGGCGGCAAGTAATCCGGGCGGAATATTCGGTTTTCCGTTTACTTTTTTACGATAAGGAGGCTCTCCTATGCGAGCAATCGTTACCCGTGTCAGCCGTGCAAGCATTACCATCAACGGCAATCCCGGCGGCAGCATCGGCCGCGGCTTTTTGGTGCTGGTGGGCATCTGCGACGGCGACGGTCCCGAAGAAAGCGCCTATCTGGCAAAGAAATGCGCCGAAATGCGCGTGTTTGAAGATGAAAACGGCAAGATGAACAAGTCTCTGGCCGATATCGGCGGCAGCATTCTGGCCGTCAGCAACTTTACCCTGTATGCCGACTGTTCCCGCGGCCGCCGTCCGGACTTTTTCCATGCGGCAAAGCCCGATGTGGCCATTCCGGTGTACGAGCATTTTCTGGAGCAGATCCGTTCTTACGGCGTGCCGCTGGAGACCGGTGAGTTTGGCGCCGATATGCAGATCGACCACGTAAACGACGGCCCGGTGACCCTGATCCTGGACACCGACCAGATGATGAAAAAAGCCCAGAAATAAGGAGGAAACCCCTATGAGACTGGCACAACTTCCCGTGGGTATGCTGGCCACCAACTGCTATCTGGTGGCAGATGATGCCGGCCGCTGCGCTGTCATCGACCCCGGCTCCCATACCGAAAAGATCCTCAAGAAAGCCGAAGAAGAAGGCTTTACCATTGAAGCCATCCTGCTGACCCACGGTCATTTTGACCATGTGATGGCTGCGCCCGGTATCCAGAAGGCCACCGGTGCAAAACTGTATATCCACAAGAACGACCAGCCCGATCTGGCACCCGAAGTGGCGGGCCATCGCGGCTACCTGCGCGAGCCTTATGTGATGCCGCAGGTGGACGGCAATCTGGAAGACGGCGCCGAGATCCGTGTGGGCGACCTGACCTTCCGTGTGCTGCATACCCCCGGCCATACGCTGGGCAGCTGCGTGCTGCTGTGCGGTGATTTGATGTTCTCCGGCGATACGCTGTTTGCCGGTACTTGCGGCCGCTGCGATCTGGCCGGCGGCAGTCTGGAGCAGATGTTTGCCAGCCTGAAGAAACTGGCACAGCTGGAAGGCGACTATAAAGTGCTGCCCGGTCATATGGAAGCCAGCACGCTGGAGACCGAGCGGCAGACCAACCCCTATGTGCTTGAGGGTCTGAACCGATGAAGTATTATCTCTTCGGCCATGACCGTGGCGGCGGCATTCAGGAGATGCTCATCTCCATGCTGCCCGATGAGGAGCATACCCTGTGTGAAAACCGGGAAGAGGCGGACTGCGTCAGCCTGCTGCGGGAGGAAGACGGCCTGCTCATCGCAGAAGCCGAAGTGACCTTGGGCGGCAAGACCACCTTTGAGACCTGCACCCGCCCCGCACCGGAACAGGACACCGAAGAACACAAGCGTGTCCGGACTTACGCGGTGAAAACCGCCCTGTACAAGGCGCTGCTGCCCCATCTGGAGCGCAAGCCGGTGTGGGGCAGCCTGACGGGCGTCAAGCCTGCCAAGCCGGTGCGTCTGGCACTGAATGAGGGGATGAAGCCCGGCGAAGTGCTGGATTGGCTGGAGCAGCAGTACGACGTGTCGGAAAGCCGTCGGAAACTGTGCCTTGCCACCGCCGTAGCGGCGTGGAAGGCGGAGAAGAGCCTGCTGCCCCGTGAGACCCAGTTGTACATCGGCATTCCCTTCTGCCCGGCCAAGTGCAGCTACTGCTCCTTCGTCAGCAACGATATGGCACATTTCGGGCACCTGATCGCACCTTATGTAGAGGCGCTGCTGCGCGAGGTAGAGGCCGCCGGCGAGATGGTCCGCAAAGCGGGCATCCCCATCGGCAGCATTTACATTGGCGGCGGTACGCCCACCACCTTGAACGAAGAACAGCTGGAGCGCCTGCTGTGCGCCGTGGATGCGGCTTTTGACCGTACCCACTGCCGTGAATATACCGTAGAAGCCGGCCGTCCCGAGACCATCACCCGCCGCAAGCTGGAACTGCTGCGCGAGCACGGTGTCGGCCGCATCAGCATCAACCCCCAGACCATGGACGATGCCGTATTGGCCGGTGTCGGTCGCCGTCATACGGCGCAGGACATCCGCGATTGCTTTGCCATGGCCCGTGAGGTGGGTGAGTTCCTCATCAATATGGACCTGATCGCCGGCCTGCCCGGTGATACGGAAGAAGGTCTGTTTGACAGCCTGCAGCAGGTGACGGCGTTGGAGCCCGACCACGTGACCATCCACTGTCTGGCACGGAAAAAGGGTGCCAGACTGCGCTTTGGCCCCACCGGCGACCTGGATCCTGCGGCACTGGACAAGTGCTATGCATATCTGGCAGACCGAAACTATGTGCCCTATTACCTGTACCGCCAGAAATACATTGCCGGCGGTCTGGAAAACGTGGGTTTCTGCCGTCCCGGCACGGCGTCCCACTATAACATTTGTATGATGGAAGAACTCAGCGATGTTATCGCGCTGGGCAGCGGCGGTGTCACAAAACTGTGCGCCGAGGGCGGCCGAAAGATTTTCCGTCTGGCAAATCATAAGTATCCCAAGGAATATATTGAAAATATCGAAGAGATCCTGCGGAAAAAGCGGGAACTCTATGAAAATCCTTGATATTCCCGTTGCGGGATGCTATAATAGTACTGATAGAAAACCGATCCGCGCCACGAAAGGAGTATAAATATGGACGACAAGGTAAAAGTTCTGGTTGAAAAAGCAAAGATCACCGCTGGTATGGCTGCCGATGCAGGCAAGAAGTATGCCAATGTTGCAGGTAAAAAGGCCAGCACCCTGATGGAGATCACCAAGCTGAATATGAAGGTCTTTGATCTGAATACCGACATCGAGATGCTCTACAAGGAGATCGGTAAGTGCGTCTATTTGACCCACACCGGTGCTGAGGTCTCTGCCGAGGAGATCAGCGAAAAGGTGGCTTCCATCGATGAAAAGCAGGCTCAGATCGCTGCCATCAAGGAAGAAATCGCCGCAAAGAAGAGCACCCGGGCCTGTCAGGTCTGTGGCAAGCCCTGCGACAAGGACGACGCATACTGCAGCGTCTGCGGCGCCGAGCTGTAAGAGAACACACAAAAGGGCAGGGGGGAGGTACTCCTCCTGCCCTTTTCTTTTCCGCGAAAGGAGCATATTTATGATCCCTTATTCTCATTATGTTGAAAGCGCGGCCTACATCCGCAGCAAGATCGGCGCATTTGAACCCAAGGTGCTGATGGTGCTGGGCAGCGGCTTGGGTTATCTGGCCGAGGCGGTGGAAAACCCCGTCTGGATCCCCTACGGCGAGATTCCGCACTTCCGCACCTCTACGGCACCCGACCATGCCGGCCGGTTTGCCATCGGTATGCTGTCCGGCGTGCCGGTGATGGTGATGCAGGGCAGACTGCATTATTACGAAGGCTATTCCAGCCAGGAGGTGGCCTATCCCGTGCGTGTGGCCAAGCTGCTGGGCGTGCACACCGTGGTGCTGACCAATGCCGCCGGCGGTGTGGATCTGGGCTATCAGGTGGGTGACCTGATGCTCATCGAAGACCATATCAAGCTCTTTGACCCCGATCCGCTGGTGGGCGAGAACCTGCCGGAGTTCGGCCCCCGTTTCTGCGATATGAGCTTTACCTATACCCCCGAATATCGGGTGCTGGCCAAAGAAAAGGCCAAGGAACTGGGCATCCGTCTGCACGAAGGCGTGTACTTCTACTGCATCGGCCCCCAGTTTGAGACCCCTGCCGAGATCCGCGCCATCCGTACGCTGGGCGGCAATGCCGTCGGCATGAGCACTGTCCACGAAGCCATCGTTGCCAGCCATTGCGGCATGAAGGTGCTGGGCGTGTCGCTGATCACCAATATGGCCGCCGGCATCCTGCAGCAAAAGATCGACGGCGCAGAAGTGACTGCGGTGGCCAATGCCTCCAAGGAGCATTTCTCCGCGCTGCTGCTGGCCTGCCTGCCGGAACTGAAAGGATAAACGACTATGGAACTGTTGATTAAAAACGCCACCATCCTCACCGCCGATGACCAGCGCCCGGTGATCCAAAAGGGCTATATCGGCATCGACGGCGGCAAGATCGTCTATCTGTCCGATGTACCGCCGTTGACCAAGGTCTATCGGGAAAAGGATGCCACCGATTGCATCATTATGCCCGGTATGATCAATGCCCACACCCACGTGAGTATGAGCAGCATGCGCGGCTGGGCCGATGACTATGCCCTGCAGGATTGGCTGTTTAACTATATCTTCCCGGTGGAAGGCCGCCATACGCCGGACACCATTTATGTCAGCGCCATGCTGGGCATGGCAGAGATGATCCGCTGCGGCACCATCTCCATCACCGATATGTATATGCAGATCCCCTTTGTGGCACAGGCTGCACAGGAGGCCGGCATTTATGCCAATATCTCCAACGGCGCTACCTGCTTTGACGCGGCAAACTATGATTTTGCCACCGACGGCGTTACCCGTCAGATGGAAGAGATGCTGGAGAAATATCACGGCGCGGATGACGGCCGTATCCGTCTGGATGCCTCCATCCATGCCGAGTACACCAGCTTCCCCAAACTGTGGCAGGCCAATGCCGTATTTGCGGCGAAGCACGGCCTGAATATGCACGTGCATCTGTCCGAAACTGCCAAGGAGCACGAAGAGTGCAAGGCCCGTTACGGCGGCAAGACCCCGGCACAGGTGCTGGCAGAAAACGGCGTGTTTGATACCCGTACCACCGCCGCCCACTGCGTTTATGTCACCGAAGAAGATATGGCGCTGCTGGCAAGCAAGCAGGTGTCTGTGGCACATAACCCCGTCAGCAACCTGAAACTGGCCAGCGGCATCGCGCCGGTGGCAAAGATGCTGGAGATGGGCGTCAATGTGGCGCTGGGCACCGACGGTGTGGCCTCCAACAATAACCACGACCTGTTCGAAGAAATGAAACTGGCCGCCATCCTGCAAAAGGGCGTTTCCGGCGATCCCACGCTGCTGCCCGCGCATCAGGCACTGAAGATGGCCACTCGCGGCGGTGCGTTTGCACAGGGCCGTGAGAAGGAGATCGGTATGCTGAAGGTGGGCTATGATGCCAGCCTGATCATGCTGAATACCGACCGGGCGCACCTGCAGCCGGTGCACGATCCCCTGTCTGCGGCGGTGTATTCTGCCCGTGGTCTGGACGTGTGTATGACCATGGTGCGCGGCAAAGTGCTGTACGAAGACGGTGTCTATCGCACCATCGATCTGGCACGCATCCGCCATGCGCTGAAAGATCGGGTCATTCCCCAACTGTTTCAGGCATAAAGTATAGACAAGACCATAGAAGGAGGGTGCGGCTTTGAGCAAGCAACGTACCGAAAACTTTATGCAGGGCACGCTGATCCTGTCTTTGGCCAGCATTTTGGTCAAGGTCATCGGCGCTCTGTTTACCATCCCCCTCAGCAACCTGTACGGTGCAGACGGCACGGCCATCTTCACCAAAGCGTATAATGTCTACGCCACCATGTACACCGTGTCCTCGGTGGGTCTGCCGGTGGCAGTGGCTAAGATCGTGGCAGAGTCCCACGCCTTGGGCCGCAATAAAGAAGTGCGCCAGATCGGCCGTGTGGCGCTGGTCACCTTCCTGGTGGCAGGCGCGGTGCTCAGCGGCAGTATGATCCTGGGCATCGATGTCATCGTCTGGTTCTTTGGCGAAAGCTGCCGTTATGCCACTCTGGCCGTGGCGCCCACGGTGTTCCTGACTTGTATCGTGTCTGCCTTCCGCGGCTATTATCAGGGCCACGGCAATATGTTCCCCACCGCCATTTCGCAGGTCATTGAAGCCATGGGCAAGCTGCTCTTCGGCCTTGGCCTTGCCACCTTCCTGATGGCACGGGGCTATGATCTGGAGATCGTGGTGGCCGGTGCCATCGGCGGCGTGACCCTTGGCACGCTGGTGAGCGCTGCCTTTATGATCGCCCGCCGGATGCTGGATGCCCGCCGCGACCGGAAAACCGTCACCGAGGACGGCCCCTGCCGATCCGGCAGCAGTATCTTTAAACGGCTGATGGGTCTGGCCATTCCCATTACCATCAGCACCTCCATTATGAGCGTCACCAACCTGATCGACAGCGGTATGGTGGTTAAGCGCCTCATCAACGGCTGCGGTATGCTGGAAGCGGATGCGGACCATCTCTTTGGCGTGCTGAGTATGGCACAGAAGATCTTTAACCTGCCCCAGACCATCATCGCCTGCATCGGCGTCAGCGTCATTCCCGCCATCAGTGCCGCTATGGCATTGCAGCAGAAGAAAAAGACCCGCAAACTGGTGGAAAGCGGCCTGCGCCTCACCGGCCTGATGGCCTTCCCCTGTGCCGTGGGCCTTGGCCTGATGGCGAAACCCGTACTGCAGATCCTGTATTATAACCAGCTGGCCGATGCCAACGCCGCGGCACCCCTGCTGCAGGAGTTCTCCATCGCCGTCATCTGCGTGGCCTTTATGAGCATCACCGGCTCCATCCTGCAGAGTCTGGGTAAGGTAAATATCCCCGTGCGCAATACCCTCATCGGCGGCATCGTGAAACTGGCTGCCAACTATATTCTGGTGGGTATTCCCGCCATCGGCATTCACGGCGCGCCCATCGGTACCATCCTGTGCCACGGCACCATTTCCGTGCTCAATCTGCTGGCCATCCGCCGCTGCGGTGTCAAGTTCTCTCTGCGCCGCTGCTTCCTGCTGACCGGCCTCAGCGCCGCAGTTATGGGCGTCTTTGTCGCCTTGGCAAATCCTGCCGTGGGCGCCCTGTTGGGCACCACCGGTATGACGGGTATGCTGGGCACCTTTGCCGTCATCGGTATGGCTGC
>JAFYMZ010000117.1 GCA_017548175.1 Clostridia bacterium
AGGGCACGGTCTTTGGGGAATCCGTAAGTACCGGTGGAGATCAGCGGGAACGCAATGGACTTGCAGTTGTTCTGTGCCGCCAGTTCCAGGGATGCCCGATAGCAACGGTACAGCAAGGCTTCCTCATTGCGCTGACCGCCCTGCCACACGGGGCCCACGGTGTGGATGACATAATCCGCATCCAGATGAAATCCCGGCGTCATGGCCACTTCGCCCACGCCAAGAGAGCCGATTTTTTGCCGTGCCGCCAGCAGGCCGGGACCGGCTTTGGCATGAATGCCCGCATCGGTGCCGGCACCCACCACGGGACGGGGATTGGCGGTATTGACAATGGCATCCACCTGCATTCTGGTAATATCATTTCGTACGATCTCAAACGGCATCTCGCCACCCCTTTCTTTCTTTTTATTGTAGGACAATTCCAAAATCCCGTCAAGTGCGCTGCCGTTGCCAAACGGAACGAGACCTGCTATAATAAAAACCGACAAGAATCCCCCAAAGGAGACACCCATAATGGAAAACAAGTTCCTTATCGGCAACGAGAGCATCGAAGCCGCCATCGCCGCCTTTTCCCTGGACCCCTGCGAGGACACCGCCCTTGCGGTGGTGCGCGTTCTGCAGGAGCGAATGAATCAGGACGGCCATCTGCTGATCCCCGTGCTGCTGTCCGAGGGCGGACAGAGTTATCAGCTGCGCCCGCTGGAGTATGACGGCGGCGCGGTCTATATGGTGGCCTTTACCAGCGAAGCCGAACTGGAAAAGGGCGGCCCCAGCAACATCCTCTCCCACTTCATCGACGTGTATTTTGACGTGGTGCTGGACTTCGAAGAAGCACAGGGTCTGGTCATCAACCCCTTTGGCCAGCCGTTCTTCCTGCAAAAGGACCTGCTGGCAGCCGTGCTGCAGCAGCGCCCCGTCCGCGACGAGGAATAACCGCGCCCTCTTGCAAGAACCCCCAAAAAGACCTATAATAACACTATCAGGTTCATAAGGAGAGATCCCTCTATGAGAGAAGACCGTTTTTATTCCGTCCGCGAACTGCTGACCAAGCTGGAGGCCATCAAATCGGCCTATGGCCGCACCTGCGACTGCAATATGGTGGGCCGCATCCGCGACAGCATTGATTTCTGCTACCGCGGCATCGGCAACGCCGCCTATAAACTGCGCCCCCTTGCCCTGAATGCCGACCTGTGTCGGGTGGAGAACGAGTATTTTGACGCGCCGCTGGCACGCTTCCAGCAGGAGGCCAGCAACTATCTGCGCACCACCTGCGGCAAGGAAAAGCTGCTGTGGATGCAGTACGCCCAGCACTTTGGCTCGCCCACCCGTCTGCTGGACTTTACCACCAATCCGCTGGTGGCACTGTATTTCGCCTGCCAGAGTTTCAAGGCCTATAACCCGGAACTGGGCTACGAGGAAGAACTGGACGGCGTGTTCTGGGTGCTGTGCCCCTATAACTACAACACGGTGGTGTCTTCCAAGCACGCGGAAGCCGATACCCTGAACAGCGGTATGGACGAGGATTATTGCCAGATGCTGCTGGAGTCCGTCCCCGGAGAGCAATTCTATCCCATGTTCTTTACCCCGGAGTACATCGACCAGCGTATGAACGCCCAGTGCAGCCGCTTTATGCTGTGGCCCAACGCCCGTTTTGATTTGGAAGACCTGATCCGGCCGGACAACTGGATGGACTTCTCCCCGGCGACCGACGGCTGCAGCGCGCACCGCTATGCGCGCCGTCTCATCGTGCCCAAGGATGCCAAACGCGCCATCCTGCGGGAGCTGGACCTGCTGGGTGTCAATGAAAAGACCCTCTTCCCCGGTCTGGATTCCATCGGCAATTACGTCAAGTTCCTCTTCTTGCCCGATCTGCCGTAAAAAATACAGAGTTTCAGGACGATGGCCCACGGCCATCGTCCTTTTTCGTGCGTTTTTTCCCGGACAAGCCGCTATAATAAGAGCAACATCCTCTTTGGAAGGCAGGTCTTCTCTGATGCGCAACGATGGAAAGCGGCTTCTTGCCCTGTTGCTGGTTGCTGTGGCGACGGCAGGCGTGCTGTTCGGCTTGTCCCATACCGGCCGCGGTACCGATCTAACGGCCTATGCCCCGGGCGAGGAATGCAGCCGCATCCTCCGCGCCGCGCTGCCTGCCGACCTGTCTGCCGCCGGCCGGGTTCAACTCACCGACACGCTGGATCATCGCCTTGCCCTCCGCGGTGGGGTGCTGGTGTCGGTGACCGGACAAGGCGACGACACCCATCGCGCAGTGTTGGAGGACGGCGTTGATTATTGGCTGGACATCGGCACGGCACAGGATGTCCACGGATATGCCGTGGACACCGTTACCCTGACGCTCACTGCTGCCGGGATGGAACAGGCTGCCGCCCTGCAGACAGCAGGCAGCGCGGAACTGCATATGTATATCGTCGCCATCGTCAAAGACCTCACCCATCCCAAGCCTTGATTCACTCCCTTGCCTGCGGATCGGGGAGTTTTTTCTTCTGCCGTTGCATCCCGCCGGATTTTCCTGTATGATAGAAGCATCGAACACTGCAAGGAGGCGTCCCCTATGATCCGTGAACTGGTCCACGACCCCATTTTTCTCGCCCAGCCCTCTGTACCTGCCACCGCAGACGACCTGCCCGTAGCGCAGGATCTGCTGGAAACGCTGCTGGCCCATGAGGCGGAATGCGTGGGCATGGCCGCCAATATGATCGGCGTGCGTAAAAATATCATCGCCGTGACCGACGGGGATGCCTATCTGCTGATGCTCAATCCCGAGATCCTGAAGGCCGAAGGCCCCTTTGACACCGAAGAAAGCTGCCTGTCGCTGCTGGGCGGCCCCCGCCCCACCAAGCGCTATCGCAAGATCAAGGTGCGCTGGCAGACCCCGACGATGCAGGTGCGCATCAAGACCTTCTCTGACTTTACCGCCCAGATCATCCAGCATGAGGTGGATCATCTGTCCGGCGTTTTGATTTGAGTATGGCTGCGGAGATTTCCTACCGCATCATCCGCAGCAAGCGCCGCACCATCGCGCTGGAGATCAATGCCGCAGGCGAGGTGCTGGTGCGTTGCCCCCAGCGCTGCACCAAGGCGCAGATCGAGGCCTTTGTGCAAAGCCGCGCCGGCTGGCTGCAGACCCACCTGCAAAAACGCGCCGCCCAGCCGAAGCTGCCCCCGCTCTCCAACGAGGAGGTGCACGCACTGGCCAAGCAGGCGCTGGAAGTCATCCCCGGGCGGGTGGCGCACTTTGCACCGCTGGTTGGCGTGACCTATCAGCGCATCACCGTCCGCAATCAGCGCGCCCGCTGGGGCAGCTGCAGCAGCAAGGGCAACCTGAACTTCAACTGCCTGCTGATGCTGACGCCGCCGGAGGTGCTGGATTATGTGGTGGTGCACGAGTTGTGC
>JAFYMZ010000118.1 GCA_017548175.1 Clostridia bacterium
CCTTCGACACGGAAGAAGTCCTGCAGGCACTGGGTGTCGGCGAGGCGCTGGTCTCGGTACTGGACGAAAAGGGCGTTCCCACCGTGGTGGATCGCGCCAACATCCTGCCGCCCCGCAGCTCCATGAATGCCGTCACCGCCGCAGAACTGTCTGCTGCCGTTGCCGCTTCTCCCCTGAAGCAAAAGTACGGCATCACCCAGGACCGTTTCTCCGCACACGAAGAACTGCAGGAGATCCGCGCAGACGAGCAGCAAGCCGCAGAAGAAGAAGCCGCTGCCAAGCAGCGTGCCGCCGCACGCAAAGCCGCTTCTACGGCAAAAAAGACTTCTACCACGAAAAAGACCACCACCACCCGCAAGACGACTTCTTCCCGCAAGAAGCAGTCTCCGCTGGAAAAAGCCGTAAACTCCGCCGCCAACACCATCGGCCGTGAGATCGGCAAAAAAGTAGTGCGCGGCCTGTTCGGCACCTTCCTTCGCTAAGTTGGTGGCTGCCTATGAAGCTGAACCGAAAACTGATATCCATCCTCCTCTCCCTGCTGCTGGCCGTTGTGCTGGTCATCAGCGGTGGAGAAAGCCTGCTTGATATCCTCTTCACCCCCGACGACGGCGGCTATGAAGACGAGGGGCTCTCCTCCGGCAGACCAATGCCGCCTTTGGACGAAGATGGGTTTTACTACACCAAAGAAGCCGTTTCCCGTTATCTGAACGAGCACGGGCATCTGCCTCCCAACTTTATCACCAAAACCGAAGCCCGTGACCTTGGTTGGGAAGGCGGCAGCGTAGAGCAATACAAGCCCGGCTACGCCATCGGCGGTGATACCTTCGCCAACCGGGAAGGCTTGCTCCCCAAGGCCGACGGACGGGTGTATTATGAATGCGACATTGACACCGACGGCGGCAAGCCCCGCGGCAGCAAGCGCATCGTCTATTCCAACGACGGCTTGATTTTTTATACCGACGACCACTACGAAACCTTCACCCAGCTTTACGGAGGTGATGCCCAATGACGATGGCACAACTGCATCTGGCCGATCTGCAAGACCGCGCCGCGCTGCATGATCTGCTCACGGGCGCGCTGAATCTGCCCGACTACTACGGCCGCAATTTGGATGCTCTTTATGACATTCTCACCGAACGGGGCGAACAGACCGTACTGTGGGTCTATCCCGATGAAGCATCCGACGCACGGCTGAACGGTTACCTCACCGCCCTGCTGAACACCCTGCAGGATGCCGCCGCAGAAAACCCTGCCCTGAGCATTTGCATCATCGATGCCCAAGAGGAAAACTGAACATAAAAAACAGCACCCATCCGGGTGCTGTTTTTTATGTTCGGTTTATTCTTCCCAGAGTTTCTTGCCCACGGCCTTTTCGCAGGGCTCGAACAGTTCCTTCAAAAGCATACCGCGACCCAGACACAGGCGCTCTTTGGGCACACAGACCACGGCCACATTCTGACCTGCGTGGATCTGCGCCGAGCACACCGGCACGCGGTCATCCACATCGATAAAGGTCACCAGATCGGGGAATGTGCCCAAGCGCCGGCCGTCCCGTTCGGCGGTCATATACTCGTTCATAAAGTCCACCAGCAGCGGACCTGCTTCCGTATCCACCGTCACCAGACCCACATCAAAGCCGCCGCTGATTTTCAGTTCCACAGACGCTACCTTGCCGCGGCCCAGCACCTTGCAGCCCAGTTCGGCCTCCAGTGCTGCCAGCAGACCGTCTGCAGAAGCCATATTCTCCTGCCACAGTTTGCCCACCTGCATCGCCTGCGAGATGCAGCCCACCGCTGCATTCTCCCGGAAATATCCCACCGTTGCGGGATTGCGCAGCACGGTCACATAACCGCCTGCGAGAGTAGCGGCATTGCGCACGGCAGAAGAAGTCTGCTCTACCGAGCCCTCCACAGACAGAGCGATTTCTGTCTTATCCTTACCGCCGGCTGCCGTCTGAATGGACTGATAGCCCGGCAGCGCGTGCAGGCCCATGGCACCCATCACGCCGGTGGGATGAGCACGGCCGTTACAGGCGGCGTCCACCATAGGCTTGCCGGTCATTGCCGCCACCATCCAGCCGTTGGTAATGCTGTGACCACCGTTTTCATTGGTGACAAAGGCCGCCACAGGGCGGTCACAGGCGGCCAGGAACCGATCATATACCTCCTGATAATGTTTGTCCTGCACGCAGGAATCGGGGGATGCAGGCGAACCTACCAAGGAAGCCGTCACCAGCATATCCTCTGCCTCCAGATCCTCCAGCGACACAAAGCGCACCGGACCGGTCTTCAGTACCAGATCCAGAATCTCACGGCCGCCCTCCGGCAGACCGCCGCCACCGCCGCCCAAAAACCAGCCGCCCAGCAGCATCTGTTCGCCGTTTTCTCTCGTCAGTTCAAACATAAAGCTCCTCCTTTGCCATTTGGCACAGCACTTCTCGCGGCAGCACCGCGGGCAACCCGGTTGCCTGTTCTGCCGCCTCTTTTTGTTCTAAGGTAAAACCAAAGCAGTCCAGACACAGCACCTGCGCCCCCTGCTCCGCCAGTTTTTTTGCCGCCATTACGACCCCATCCACAGGGCCAAAAGGATCTGCCACCGCCATCTGCACATTCGATGCGCCGCATTCCGCCCACCAGCCCAAGATCTGCGCGCGCTGGGCTTCATTGGGGATCAACACACCCACCGGTCCGCCCAACTGCAGCGCCGCCTGTCGCTGACAAATGCCGGGATACAAAATCCGCTTTTGATGGACGTACGGGGGAAAGTTTCCGGTGCAAGCCATCAGATGCACCTGCGCGCCATCCGCCTCTGCCCGCTCGATACAGCCCTGCAATCTGGCAAAGATCTTGTCTGCCGACAAGCGGATCATCTCGCGCTCGCCTGCCATACGGGTCACCAGCAACTCGCCCGCGCACTCATAACCGCAAAGCGCTTCCGCCTCCGCCCGGGTCAGTCCGTCCAGCGCACCGTACTCCCGCAGCGTGACCGTTGCCGGCAGCAACCGCCGCAGGTCACCGGTAATATCCGCACGGGGCGTTTGCCCGATGGTCAGCATTGCAACCACCTGCATCTCCGTCGCCTCCTTTGTCATCTTGCCCGCAGCTCCCAAAATGCCACCGCGCTGGCCGCCGCCACATTCAACGAATCCACCTCTTCGCGCATAGGGATACGCACCACGTGGTCACAGTCGGCAATGGTATCGCCTGAAAGGCCGTCGCCCTCGGTGCCCAATATGATGGCAAGTTTCTCTACTTTATGCAGTTTCGGATCGTCTACGCTGACAGAATCATCGCTCAGCGCCATCGCCGCCGTCTGAAAACCCAACGCTTTCAGCCGCGCCATTCCCTGTTCCGGCCAATCGGCGGCCGTTTCTCCGATGCGCGTCCACGGCACCTGAAATACCGTGCCCATACTGACACGCGCCGCTCTGCGATACAGCGGATCGCAGCAAGTGGGCGTTATCAGCACCGCATCCATATTCAGCGCCGCCGCAGAGCGGAAGATGGCACCCACATTGGTGGCATCCACAATGCTCTCCAGCACGGCGATCCGTCGCGCATCCTTGCACAATTCCTCTACCGTCGGCAAGGGTCTGCGGCGCATCGCGCACAGCACGCCACGGGTCAATGCATAGCCGGTCAGTCCTTCCAGCAGGTCATCATCGGCAGTATACACCGGCACATCACCCAATTCCGCCACCAGATCCTTGGCCTGTCCGCCCAAATGCTTCCGCTCGGTGAGCAGCGACACCGGCTCATATCCGGCACGCAGCGCACGGCGGATGACCTTGGGGCTTTCCGCAATAAAGATCCCCTTCTCCGGCTCCAGCCGATTGCGCAGCTGCGCTTCGGTGAGTCGGGCAAACGCATCCAACTCGGGGGCGGAAAAATCGGTGATCTCGATGATATTCGCCATAGTCATTCCTCCTGTGCAAGGACATTTCGTTGCTTTTATTATAGGATATGCCTCCGGCGATGTCAAACCTCCCGGTCATAAATATTCCATCTGTGGCGGCACATACTGTAAGCAAACAGCAAGAGGAGGGTCCTATCTTGAAACTACGCAATAAAACGGTCATCGTCACCGCCGCCACCCGTGGCATCGGTTTGGCTTGTGCCCGCGCCTGCGCCGCAGAAGGCGGCCGCGTCTACCTTGCCGCCCGCAATATGGACACCGCACAGGCTCGTGCCAAGGAACTGTGTGATGCCGGCTTCTGCGTCAAAGCCGTATACAACGATGCCGGCAAACCGGAAAGTTTCCGTTCTATGGCGCAATTTGTGGCAGAAGACGCCGGCAGCATCGATGTACTCATCAACAATTTCGGCACATCTGACCCCAAAACCGACCGCACGCTCCGCAACACCGACACCGAAGACTTCCTGCGCACGGTGGAATTGAACCTGCGCAGCGTATTTGCAGGCACACAGGCCGTGCTGCCTTTTATGACAAAGGGCGGCAGCATCGTCAACATCTCCTCTGTCAGCAGCATCGTGCCCGACATCTCCCAAGTGGCCTACGGCACCAGCAAGGCTGCCATCAATTATCTGACCAAGCTGATTGCCGTGCAGGAAGCCAGACGCAACATCCGCTGCAACGCGGTTCTGCCCGGGATGACGGCCACCGAAGCGGTGTCCCAGCACCTGTCCCCTACCTTCCGGGATGCCTTCCTGCGGCACACGCCCTTGGGTCGCATGGGGTATCCGGAAGAAATCGCCGCAGCCGCCGTATTCTTTGCCTCTGACGAATCTTCCTATGCCACCGGCCAGATCCTCGCCCTTTCCGGTGGTTTCGGGCTGGCGACACCCCTCTACGGGGATTTCGCCGACGCACAAACGCAGCGCTGAACGCGTTGGCTTTTCTTTATAATTTACACTTTCAGGGGAAGACAAACGCAACAGATTGTGCTATACTGAAAGTAGCCTACCAAGAGAATGGAGATGAACCTGCCGTGGAGGAAAAGAAAGCCCTGCGCGCCCAACTGCGTCAACTGCGAAAAACCTTTTCGCCCCACGATTGCGAGCATTGGGACAATGCATTGGCCTCGCACCTGCTGTCCCTGCCGGAATATGCCGGCGCCAACACGATTTTTTGCTACGTCAGCACACCGGAAGAACCGGGCACCCAGTCGCTGATGGCCTTTGCATTGGCCGACGGCAAGCAGCTTTGCGTCCCCCGCTGCCACGGCAACGGCGTGATGGACCTGTGCATGATCTCCTCGCTGGCTGACCTGCGCCCCGGTGCCTACGGCCTGCTGGAGCCGCCGGCACACGCGCTGAAGCTGCAGCCCTCCGAAGTAGACCTCGCCATCGTCCCCTGCGTTGCCTGTACCCGCGACGGGCATCGGCTGGGTCAGGGCGGCGGTTATTACGACCGCTTCCTCCCCCAATTTTCCGGTGATGCCGTACTTTTGTGCCGCGAGGCACTGGTGCTGGATGCGCTGCCCACCGAGCCCCACGACTGCGTGATCTCCACCGTGGTCACCGAAGCCGGTGTGTTCCGCAACGGCAAGCCTAAGTTTTAACCAAAACAAAATACGATAAAAGGAGTTGTTCCCATGATCCACAAGACCATCGAGTTCCTCAAGGAATTTGATCCGGATGTTGCTGCATCGATCCAGACCGAGCTGGACCGTCAGGTGCGCAACGTTGAGCTGATCGCATCCGAAAACATCGTCAGTCCTGCCGTGATGGCTGCAATGGGCACCTGCGGCACCAATAAATATGCCGAAGGCTACCCCGGCAAGCGCTACTACGGCGGTTGTTTTGCCGTGGATATCACCGAAAATATCGCACGGGAACGCGCCTGCAAGCTCTTTGGTGCCGACCATGCCAACGTCCAGCCTCACAGTGGCGCCAATGCCAATCTGGCCGCCTTTATGGCACTGGTCAACCCCGGCGATACCGTCATGGGTATGAATCTGGCACACGGCGGTCACCTGTCCCACGGCAGCCCCGCCAACATTTCCGGCAAGTATTTCAACATCGTTCCCTATAGTCTGAACGACGAGACCGAGCGTCTGGATTACGAAGCCATTTACGAAACGGCACAGCAGCACAAGCCCAAG
>JAFYMZ010000119.1 GCA_017548175.1 Clostridia bacterium
ATTTCTTGAAACAACAACTGGATGCAGTATTCGAGGACATCTATCCCGATGCTGTCAAAATCGGCATGGTGGCATCCAGTGAGCTGATCCGTGTGATTGCGGACAGGCTACGGTACTACAACGCAAAGAACGTGGTCGTTGACCCGGTAATGGTTTCAACCTCTGGTTCTGCTTTGATGAAAAACGATGCAGTAAAAACTCTTGTTGAAGAATTACTGCCTGTTTCAACCCTCGTGACACCTAATATCCCCGAAGCGCAAGTGCTCTCCGGTCTGACCATTGAAAGCAAAGAGGATATGGTGACCGCTGCAAAGCAAATCGGAGACAACTACCATTGTGCCGTGCTTCTCAAAGGCGGTCACAGTATCAACGATGCAAATGACCTGCTCTACACTAACAGCGAATTTGTTTGGTTTAGTGGCAAGCGTATTGACAATCCCAACACCCATGGCACGGGATGTACGCTTTCCAGTGCCATCGCATCCAATCTTGCCAAGGGGTTTACTCTCGCAGAATCTGTTCAGAGAGCAAAGGAATACATCTCCGGTGCTTTGGCTGCAATGCTTGATTTGGGAAAAGGCTCCGGCCCGATGAATCATGCATTTGATCTTCAGGGCGAATATGCAAAGGAGAGCAAATAAGATGGAAGAAAGACGCACCTCGTTTTTTGAAATTGGTATGGGAGCTGCAATTTTTACGACAGAGTCGGATATTGCACAAATTATGGTAAAAGCAGGACTTGGCATTGCAGGGTTGCTGATCATTGTATTCTCAACCGTTACCACAACCTTCCTCGACGCCTACTCTGCCGGTGTTTCCAGCGAATCACTTTCCGGAAAGATAAACGGCAAGCTGATTGCAGTTGCAGTCACGCTCATCGGCACACTTGGCGCAATCTTTCTTCCGCTTTACGACATTACGGAGTTCCTCTACTTCATTGGCTCTGTATTTGCACCGATGATTGCGATTCAGATTGCAGATTTCTTTATTCTGCGAAAAAACACAGAAAGTTGCTCGTTTCACGTTCAAAATCTTGTGATATGGTTCGTCGGCTTTCTTGTCTATCGCTTGCTGATGCGCGTAGATATTCTTGTTGGAAACACCTTACCGGATATGCTGATTACCATTCTGCTTTGCATAGCAGTAAGTAAGATTGGAGCAAAGTATGCAAAACAATAAACGTTGTGTGATTGTTGGTGGCGCCAACATCAATCATTATGACTTTGTCCGCGGAAAGTTATATGCTGATGACTATGTCATTTTCTGCGATAGCGGTCTGAAGCACATGGAGAATTTACAGGTGTTTCCCAGTTTGATCATCGGTGATTTTGACTCTCACGAAAATCCACACCTTGATGTAGAGACCATTGTACTTCCTTGTGAGAAAGACGATACCGACACGGTCTTTGCCGTCAAAGAAGCGATCCGACGCGGTTTTGACGATGTACTTTTGATCGGTGTCGTAGGCGGCAGATTGGATCACACGCTGGGAAACATCTCAATTTTGCTATACCTTGATGCACGGGGAAAGCAAGGCTGCATCATCGATGACTATTCCGAACTGGAGATTGTTTCCGACCGTCCGGTTTCCGTGGATGACCGATACGCCTTCTTTTCCCTGCTGAACATCACCGGCTGTGCCAAAGGGATCACCGTCACCGGCGCAAAATATCCGCTGCAGGATGCCGAGATCTCTTGCGAATATCAATACGGGATCAGCAACGAGGTTCTCCCCGGCGAAACCGCGGTGATCTCGGTCTCTGTCGGCAGACTACTGCTGATCAAAATCCGCGCATAACAGAAAAAGCACACAGGGGTGCTTTTTTCATTTATTTTTCTTCTTTTGCTTCGCCGGGCACAAACTGCGGAATGTGTACCATCAGGCTCAGGATGCGCTTGTCATCCATTGCCTCTACGGTCACAACGGCACCGTTGGCATGGAACACCTCTCCCGCGGCAGGGATATGACCCAGCGCCTCCAGCGCCCAACCGGCAGCGGTAAAGCAATCTTCGGCCAGACCCTCCTCTTCCAGATCCATCACTGCAAAGGCATCGCGAATGTCGCACTCGCCTGCCAAGCGGAAGGTGTATGGATCCAGCTTCTCCAGCTCCAGTTCGGTGTCTTCCTCGTCGTCGCTTTCGTCAAAGATCTCGCCAACCAATTCCTCCAAAATATCTTCCAGCGTCACCAGACCCAATGTACCGCCGAAGTCGTCGGTGACGATGGCCATATGCCGCTTTTCTCTGCGGAAATCGGTAAGCAATTCATCGATGGCTTTGGTTCGGTACACAAACAGCGCCTCGCGGCACAAAGCCCGCAGATCCACCGGCTGCCCCTTGGCCAAACAGGCCAGCAGGTCACGGGTATGCAGGATACCCAGAATATGGTCCAGATCTTCTTCATACACCGGCAAACGGGAATATCCGCTCTCCAGCACCTGTTCCAACACCGATTCAATGGGGTCATCCACATCGATGGCCTCCATATCCACACGGGGTGTCAAAATCTGTTGTGCCGTGGTATCGTCAAACTCGATAACGGAATGCAAAATGCCGGTTTCCTGCTGATTCAGCACACCCTCTGCCTCGGCAGTAGAAAGAATGCTCTTCAGTTCGTCCTCTGTGACCGTCGGCAAGTCATTCTCCTGCTTGCCGGGCACCAGCAGCTTATTCAGCTGCACAAAGCACCAGACCACAGGCGTCAACACGATCTGAATGCCGCGCAAAATGGGAGCAAACAGCATCGAAACCTTTTCCGGCTGTGTACGGGCCAGCGTCTTGGGCATAATCTCACCAAAAACCAGCACCAGCAAGGTCATTGCCACCGTTGCCACGGCAGGACCGCTGGCAGCGCCCAGCAACGCAGTCGCCACCACAGTGGCCAGCGATGCGGAGCCCATATTGACGATATTGTTGCCGATGAGGATGGTGGACAGGGTTTTGCTGTAATGTTCAGACAGCTGCAGTGCAATGCCTGCCTTACGGTTGCCCTTTTCCGCCAAGTTCTGCATGCGCACTTTATTAAACGTGCTCAATGCAGTCTCACTGGCAGAGAAAAAGCCAGAACAAGCCACCAAGAAAACCAATGCGAGATAGGTACTGGAACCGGGGGTATCCAAAAATCATCAACCTTTCTGTGTTCGTTTGGCTTGGATCAACCAAACGGTCTTAAAAATATGTAATGTTTACTATATCAAACCCTCTGCTACATTTCAAGCGGATTTCTCCGTTTTTACCGGAACTTAACCGGCGCAGGATGCAAAAACCCGACCGACGCATTTGCATCGGTCGGGTTTGTTCTCGTTACGGCTCTTGTTCAGAGCGGTTGGGACGGTCCAGCAGCAGCGCATGCATCTGCGTAATGGGCACATCCTTGTACAAAATGGAATATATGGCGTTGCAGATGGGCATTTCAATGCCCTTTTCCTGCGTGATACGATGAATTGCGCCGGTGGCATAATAGCCCTCGACCACCGCACCGACTTCCTTCAGCGCCTGCTGCACCGGCATACCGCGGCCGATCAGCAAACCGAAACGGCGGTTACGGGAATGTTGGGAAATGCAGGTAACGATCAGGTCACCGATGCCGGACAGACCAGCAAAGGTCTCTGCCTCACCGCCAAGGCAAACACCCAAGCGGGACATTTCCGCGATACCGCGGGTCATCAGCATCGCTTTGGTATTATCGCCGAAACCATAGCCATCACTCATACCGACGGCAATTGCCATAATATTCTTCATGGCACCGCCCAATTCGGCACTGATGATGTCCGTACTGGTGTAAATGCGGAAATATTCGGTGGTGAAAATCTCCTGCACCAGTTTGGAAATTTCCTCATCGGCACAGGCTGCCACAACGGCAGTGGGCATCTTGCGACCCACTTCTTCCGCATGGGAGGGGCCGGTCAGCGCGGCCACGGGATGACCGGGCAGAATGCTCTCCACCGTTTCGCTCAACAGACAATCGCCCTGTTCGCGGTCAAAGCCCTTGCTCAGCAGCACCAGCGGCACGCCTGCCTGCAGGCATCCCTGCAGTGCCAGACAAATCTCACGCACGGCGTGAGAAGGCACGGCGATGACCACCAGTTCCGCCTCCCGTGCCAGGCCGTAATCGGCCGTGACACGCACCGAATCCGGCAGGCGCACGCCGGGCAGCAGCCGGGGATTTTCACGCCGGCGTGCCAGTTCGGCCGCTTTTTCTTCGCTGCGGCAGGAGATGGTCACATCGTGGCCTTTTTCCGCTGCCATTTTGGCAATGGCAAGGCCCCAGCTTCCGCTGCCCGCTACAAAAATCTTATGCATTACTCCTCACCCCGCTGCCGGACGACCATCTTCACCGGCGTGCCGTTCAGGCCGTACACCTGGCGGATCTGGTTTTCCAGATAGCGCAGATAGGAGAAGTGGAACAGTTTTGCATCGTTACAGAAGCAAACGAAGGTGGGGGGCTGGATGCCGGCCTGGGTCATATAATAGACCTTCAGACGGCGGCCCTTATCCGTGGGAGGCTGCACACGCACGGTGGCATCTGCCAGAATGGTGTTCAGGCTGCCGGTGGTGATGCGCATAGTGCTGGAGGCATAAACCTCCTTGATAACGGCAAACAGGTTTTCTACCCGCAGGCCGGTAAGGGCAGAGATAAAGACCACGGGGGCATAGGGCATATAGGCCAGATCCTGACGCACCTGCTTTTCAAATGCAGCCTGCGTGCCGGTCTCCTTCTCGATCAGATCCCACTTATTGATGACGATGATGGCAGCCTTGCCGTTATCGTGGGCATAGCCTGCGATCTTGGTATCCTGCTCGGTGACACCGTCCACGGCATCGATCATCAGCAGACACACGTCGCTGCGCTCAATGGCCATCTGGGCGCGCATGACGGAGAATCGCTCAATGGCCTCGTCCACCTTGCTCTTTTTGCGGATACCTGCAGTATCTACAAAGGTAAAGCGGTCTTCGCCGCGCACGACCAGCGTATCGATGCTGTCACGGGTGGTGCCGGCCACATTGCTGACGATCACGCGCTCTTCACCGGTAACGCGGTTGATCAGGCTGCTCTTGCCGGCATTGGGCTTGCCGATGACGGCGACACGAATGGTGGGCTCCTCAGCTTCTACTTCGTCAGTCTCCGGGGGGAAGTATTCGAAGCAGGCATCCAGCAGGTCGCCGGTGCCGGCGCCGTGCAGGGCAGAAATGCCGATGGGGTCGCCCAGACCCAGATTATAGAACTCATAGAACTCAGCCGGAGGATCGCCGGGGCGGTCCATCTTGTTGACAGCCACCACCACAGGCTTGCGGCTCTTCTTCAGCATAGAAGCCACGTCTTCGTCGGCGGCGGTCATACCGGTGCGGATGTCTACCACCAGCACCACCACGTCGGCATGATCGATGGCCAGCAGTGCCTGCTGACGCATAAACTTCAAAATCTCGTCGTCGGTGCGAGGCTCGATACCGCCGGTATCAATAATGGTAAAGGGGCGGTTGCGCCACTCTGCGTCGGCATAAATACGATCACGGGTAACACCGGGGGTGTCTTCCACGATGGCCTGACGTTTTTCCGCGATGCGGTTAAAGAGCAAAGATTTGCCCACATTGGGTCTGCCTACGATGGCAATTACGGGTTTCTCCATATTGTAATTCCTCCCCTTTGGATCAGAATGTTTCAGTATATTCCATCACGGTATCCAAGAAGATACCGCCGTCGATTTCGGTCTTGATGAGTTTTGCCCCCAGCGCCTTTTCCAGCTGCGCGGGAGTGGTATCATCCAAAAATACGTCCTGTCCGTCACGCAGCATCACCGCAGGCACCAGCAGACGTCTACCCTGCACCTTGTCCTGCAGCTGCGCAGCAATGTCCCGACCGGTGACCAGACCGGTCACATCCACGGTGCGGCCGAAGAAGTCATTGTCCACGCCAAAGACGGAGCAATCCAGTTCAGGGCACTTGACACGGATTAAGTCTACCATCCGCTGCATAAAGTCCTCGGCTGCCTTGCCGCACACCACCGCACACGGGCTGGGTGCCGGAAGATTTTCATCCTCCACCATCAGCGCGGCCCGCAGTTCTTCCTCGAACAGCGGCATCAGACCCACGCCGTTTTCCAGCTGGCTGTAACCCTCGTAATACTCGGGTTCGGGCAGCGACAGGCCGGCCTTCAGATATAGCTCGTCCGCGCCGCAAACGATGCCGCAGCCGTACTGCTTCATATTTTTCTTGCGCTGTGCCTCTACGATGTCCACCACGGCCAAGGCCTTTTCCCGATCCATCGGCGTCAGGGGATACAGTCCCTCGCGATGTGCGGTGATGCCCACCGGCACAACGGCAATGCTCTCCACCGAGGGATACAGGGCTGACAGATCCTGCAAGGTCTTTTCCAACTGTGCGCCGTCATTCAGGCCGGGGCAGCAGACGATCTGGGTCTTCAGCGAGATACCGGCTTCTGCCAAGGCATACAAATGCCGCAAGCTGTCGCCGCCACGCAGGTTGCCCAGCATCAGCTTGCGCAGTTCGGGGTCAGTGGTATGCACCGACACGTTCATCGGCGACAGACGCATCTGAATGATGCGCTGCACGTCGGCATCGCTCAGGTTGGTCAGGGTGATGTAATTGCCCATCAGAAAAGACATTCTGGCATCGTCATCCTTGAAATACAGACTTTCACGCATGCCGCAGGGCAACTGGTCGATAAAGCAAAACACGCACTTGTTAGCGCAGCTCTTCTGCCGGTCGATCAGATAGGTCTCGAACTCCAGACCCAGATCTTCGCCCTCTTCCTTTTCAACGGCCACGGTCATCTGCTGACCGTCCCGCTCCAGCACGAGAGTCACGCTGCTGTCATAGCCGTAAAACTTATAATCCAACACGTCCCGGATGACATGACCGTTGATGCTTACCAGCGAATCACCCGTGACAATGCCGTATGTATAGGCAGGACTGCCTTTATCAATATGTGTGATTTTCGGAGCCATAGAATCTCCCCTTTCCTGCTGTCTCTGCGACAGGATTCCTATGATATAAGGACATATTTAATATAGTATATGCTATTTTGCGAAAAATTGCAATCTTCTGTGCAAAAAAACAACAAGACCTCCGATGAAACTTCACCGGAGATCTTTGATGTATGCAATTTACGCCTGATCTTTGGGCAGCAGCGCCCGGGGTTCTTTGGTGATGTAGGTTGCAGTGAAGACGGCTGTCAGCAGCAGGAACAACGCGATGCAGC
>JAFYMZ010000120.1 GCA_017548175.1 Clostridia bacterium
CATCTCCCGCAGGAACAGTTCGGTCTCGCGGCGGGTGCCGCTGCCGGCCTCGCGGCTGATGAAGGGTTCTTCGACGATCCGGCGCACGGGGAAGCCGCCGGTCAGATACTGGGCGTAGCGCGGCTCGTTGGGGGTGATGAGCACCAGCCGGTCATCGGCAAACTCTTTGCTGATGCACTTGGCGTTGTCCGGCAGCGTGCCGGTAAAGCCCAGTTCCGCGTTGCGGGAGGTCACCAGATCGGCCACATCGGCGCTGTCGGTGGTCTGCACGTTGAACTTGATGTCGGGGTACTTTTCCCGGAAGCTCTGCATCAGTTTGGGCAGGAAGTACTGACCCGGAATGGTGGAGGCTGCCACCGTAATGGTGCCGCGCATTTCGTGGAAGAAATTGCCGATGGCCTGCAGGGCATCCTCCCGCTTTTGCAGGATCTCTTTGGCATAGCCGTACAGCAGTTTGCCTGCTTCGGAGGGATAGATCTCCTTGGTGGTGCGGACGATGAGCTTGATCTTCAGTTCGCGCTCCAGCGCCGCAATATGGGAGCTAATGGTGGGCTGGGTCAGATGCAGCAGTTCACCGGCGCGGGAAAAGCTGCAGGTCTCTACGACGTAGACCAGCGCTTCCAATTGTTTCATATCCATACGGTATCCTCCCTTGCGCTTCCGCGGCAAAAATGGTATAATAGTAAAGGAATAGCAATGAATGAACCATTGCTTTGAACGCTCAATGAAATGGGGTGACAATATGGCCAAGGAACTGCCTTTGACGCAAATGACTTCCGCCGCCGGCTGAGCAGCCAAATTGGGACCGGGTGTCCTTTCGAAGATTCTGGACAACCTGCCCAATTGTCAGAATGACAATTTGTTGGTAGGTTACGACAGCAGCGACGATGCTTGCGTCTATCGCGTCAGCGATGATACCGCCGTGATCCAGACGGTGGATTTCTTTACGCCCATCGTGGACGACCCCTATATGTTTGGCCAGATCGCCGCGGCCAACGCCCTCAGCGATGTTTACGCCATGGGCGGCCAGCCCAAACTGGCGATGAATCTGCTTTGTGTGCCCAATTGCCTGTCTTTGGTCACCGTCCGTAAGATTTTGGAAGGCGGCCACGACAAGGCCGTGGAAGCCGGCTGTGTCATTGCCGGCGGCCACACCATCGAGGACAACGAGCCGAAATACGGCCTGTGCGTCACCGGATTTGTGCATCCCCACCGCATTTTGAAGAATGTGGGCGCGCAGCCGGGGGACGTGCTGGTGCTGACCAAGCCTTTGGGTACCGGCGTGTTGACCACCGCAGCCAAGGCCGGTTTGCTGGAGTCCGGACAGATCGAGGAGATGACCATGCATATGGCCACCCTCAATGCCAAGGCCGGCACCGCCGTGCAGGCGGCCAACAACGTGCACGCCTGTACCGACATTACCGGATTCGGCCTGCTGGGTCACTGCTATGAGATGGCCAGCGGCAGCGGCGTGACCATTCGCCTGAAGGGCGATGCACTGCCTTTGATGTCCGGCGCAGCCGAGATGGCCAAGATGGGCATCATTCCCGGCGGCGCATACCGGAATATGGACTATGTAAAGCCGCACTTCCGGATGCTGGATACTGCGCAGCAGTATCAGGTGGATTTGGCCGCAGACCCCCAGACTTCCGGCGGTCTGCTGGTGGCACTGCCGCAGGCAGATGCCGAAGCACTGCTGCAGACGCTGCAGCCCTTTGCCCCGTGGAGCGCCATCGTGGGTCGGGTATTGCCCGACACCGGCGCCGCCATCGAGGTGGAATAAACAAAAGACAAACAAAAAGCGCTGCGTGATTCACGCAGCGCTTTTTCTATGGCGGGAATATGTGGGAATCGAACCCACCTAGGCAGCTCTTCACCACCCTCACTGGTTTTGAAGACCAGGGGGCACACCAGCACCCATCTACTCCCGTATGCGGCAAAAATATACCATATTATTCCCAAAATGTCAAGGGATCGGCATACTTGCCGCGAATTACATTGCGCTGCAGGGATATTTTTTGAAATTACAGGGTCAAGGCGGCACCGGCACGGCGGATGTCGCCATCTTTTTTGGTCATTTTATTGCGGTCGTAATATTCCAGCACGGCCAGCGCATATTTTCTGGAAGTGCCCAGCATATCACGGAACTCCGCCAGCGTCAGTTCTTCCTTCTCGGCAAAGAAGGCGCGGGTCTGCTCCAGCACCCGGTCGAAGGTCTGCTGATGATAGTACAGCTGCGGCGTCAGCATCACCAGCTGACCGCTGGAAATCAGGCTCTCCAGCACCTGCTTGCAGTCCTCTTTTTCCTTGGGCAGGAACATGGGATAAATCTCATCCACACCGGGGACTTCCAGGTCGGCCTTGCGGTAGGTCTGCAGCAGCTTGTCGCGGATGGCATTCTGCCGCTTGGTGAAATGCACGGTGAACTCGGCCATGGCATAGCGGTCGGCCACGCGCTTGATGCGGCCTTCGGCGGCCAGTTCCGCCAGCACGCCGTCCGCCACCGCAAGTTCGGTACCGGGCAGCAGTTTCTGCCGCAGTTCGGCCAGCTTCATGCCGGCGTGGAGCGGATTGGCTGCGTGATAGGCTTCCAGCAGTTTGCGGCAGCCTTCCCAAGCCTGATCCAGCACCGATGCCGCCAGATAGCGGGCGGGCAGCAGTTCCAGCACCTTGCCCAGTGCCACCAGTTCTTCCAACTGGGCGCGCAGGTCTTCTTCCTCCAGATTCAGCTCGCCGCACAGTTTCTGTGCCGTGGGCAGGCCGTAGCCGAAGCCGGCCACCGTCTGCAGCAGTTTCTGGTTGCCGGAGCCGCTTTCGCGGATGGCCAGCGCTTCCAGCACGGCTTTGTCGCCGGCTTTGTGGCGCAGGGGGGCTTCGTCCAGAATCACGCCGCCGCCGATGGTTTCCAGCGGCGAGTAAAAGCGGATGACGAATCGGTCACCGCGCTTGGAGGCCAGCGGCTCGGTGAGGCGCAGCTGCGCGTAGCAGCTGTCACCGGGCAGCAGGCTTTCCCGATCCAGCAGCACCACTTTGGCCAGCATCACGCTGGAGCCGTGGTAAAAATGCACCTGCGACTGGGTCAGAATGGTGCGCTGGGAGTTTTTCAGATTTTGCAGGCGCACGTCCAGCATACGGCTGATCTTCACCGTGTCGGGACGCGCCACAGTGTCGCCGCGCTGCACGTCGGTCTTTTTCAGACCGGCCAGATTGATGGCGACGCGCTGACCTGCACAGGCGGTGTCGGCATCCTTGCCGTGCACCTGAATGCTGCGCACCTTGGCGCGCAGGCCGGAGGGCACCAGTTCGGCGATCTCATCCTTACGGACGCTGCCCTCGATGAGGGTGCCGGTGACTACGGTGCCGAAGCCGTCCACCGAGAATACACGGTCAATGGGCAGGCGGAAGGGCGTGCGCAGGTTCTTTTCGGCAGCGGACTTGACCAGTCCGTGGAGATGCTGCCGCAGTTCGGGGATGCCCTGGCCGGTATAAGCAGACACGGGCATCACAGGCTTGCCCTCCAGGAAGGTGCCTTTGACGCGCTCGCGCACGTCCTCTGCGATCATTTCCACCCACTCGGGGTCTACCATATCGGCCTTGGTGATGACCACCAAACCCTCTTGGATGCCCAGCAGGCTGAGGATGCCCAGATGTTCTACCGTCTGGGGCATAAAGCCTTCGTCGGCGGCCACCACCAGCATTGCCAGGTCGATGCCGCCGGCACCGGCCAGCATATTTTTGATAAACTTTTCGTGGCCGGGCACGTCCACCAGACCGGCTTGGGTGCCGTCATTAAAATCCAGATGGGCGAAGCCCAAATCGATGGTGATGCCGCGCTTTTTTTCTTCCACCAAACGGTCGGTATCAATGCCGGTCAGCGCCTTGACCAGCAGCGTTTTGCCGTGGTCAACGTGGCCGGCGGTGCCAATAATCACGTGTTTCATACCGCTTCCTCCGCCACACGGCTTGCGATATAGTCGAAATCTTCTTCAAACAGGGTGCGCACATCCAGCAGATAGCGGTCGCGGACGATGCGGCCCACGATGGGGGTCTCGCCGCCAAGGCGCAGGCGCGTTTCCAAGCCGTCCACACTGCAGGAAGCAGGGTCGATGGCTACGGCATAGGTATCCAGCAGCTGGGTGGGCACACTGCCGCCACCCACCTGATCCTGTTCGGGGATGACTTCAGCCTTGACGGGGCCGCAAGCCAGAATCTTGGCCAGCAGCGCGTCGGCCTTGGCCTTCAGCACTTCCGGCTTGACGGCCAGCATTGCCAGCGTGGGGATCTCTTGCTCGGCACGGGTCAGGTCCAGATAGCCGGAGAGGGTCGCTTCCAGCGCGGCCAGCGTCATCTTATCCAGACGGACGGCGCGGGCCAGCGGGTGTTTTTTCAGCATATCGATCATATTCTTGCGGCCGATGATAATGCCTGCCTGCGGGCCGCCCAGCAGTTTATCACCGCTGAAGCTGATGATATCCACACCGGCGCGGACGCTGTCCATCACGGTGGGTTCGCCGTGGAGGCCGTAGCGCTCCAGATCGCACAGGCTGCCGCTGCCCAGATCTTCGATGACGGGCAGGTCATACTTTTCGCCCAGCCAAACCAAATCTTCCAGCGGTACGGACTCGGTGAAGCCCATGATCTTGAAGTTGCTGGTGTGCACCTTCAGCAGGGCGCAGGTTTCTGCGCCGATGGCCCGTTCGTAATCGGACAGATGGGTCTTGTTGGTGGCACCCACTTCACGAAGGCGGCAGCCGCACTGCTCCATGATTTCGGGAATGCGAAAAGAGCCGCCGATCTCCACCAGTTCGCCGCGGGAGGTGATGACCTCGCCGCCCTTGCCCAGCGCGCTGAGGATGAGCAGCACGGCAGCGGCGTTGTTGTTCACCGCCATTGCGGCTTCGGCACCGGTGACCTTGCACAGCAGGTCTTCCACGTGGCTATGGCGCGAACCGCGCTTGCCGGCCTGCAGGTCATACTCCAGCGTGGAATATCCGCGTGCGGCTGCATAGACCGCATCCGCTGCCCGCTTCGACAGGCAGGCGCGACCCAGATTGGTATGCAGCACCACGCCGGTGGCATTGATCACCGGGCGCAGGCTGGGCTTTGCAGCCGCCTGTGCTGCCAGACAGATCTGCCGGCACAAGTCTTCCTTGGCGGGCATTTCCCGGCATTCACCGGCCAAAATATCCAGTCGCAGGGCATCCAGCCGTGCGCGCACCAGATCGGTGACCACGGCGGGAGCCAAAACCTCGCGCAGCGCTGCCACTTCGGGCTGCTGCAGCAGTTCGTCTACTTTGGGGATGCTTTTCAGCAATTGATTTCGTTCCACGGGTATTCCTCCCTTTTATGTCAGGACACAAGGTCAGTCATTTTTATCCAAGTTTATTATAATCCGCTTTTTTCCATTTGTCCATTAAAAGAAAAAACAAATATGTCGAATTTATAGAAAAAATCTTTCGATGCATTCCGGGAATAAAAAAACAAGCACCAAGGCAATGCCTTGGTGCTTGTGATTGGTGTTTGGCAATTACTCGGCCAGACCCAGTTCCTTCTTGATGTCTGCCAGCTCGGAGGGAGTGCAGTACACGAAGTGCTCGGGTTCAACCTCAACCAGGCTGAACTGCTCGTCGGGATACTTATGATCGCGCTTGGGATCATAGTCGAAACGCTGACGATTCTTTTCAGTGATGGGGTTGGGCTCGGGAATTGCGGACAGCAGAGCCTTGGTGTAAGGATGCAGGGGATGAGCGTACAGATCGTCACCCTTTGCCAGCTCAACCAGCTTACCGAAGTACATAACGCCGATACGATCGGAGAAGTACTTAACGACGGACAGGTTATGAGCGATGAACAGGATGGTCAGACCCATCTCTTCCTTCAGGTCGTTCAGCAGGTTAATAACCTGAGCCTGAATGGACACGTCCAGAGCGGAAACGGGCTCGTCGGCGATGATCAGCTTGGGCTCGGTGATGATAGCACGAGCGATACCGATACGCTGACGCTGACCGCCGGAGAACTCATGGGGATAACGGGTTGCATGCTCTTCGGTCAGACCGACCTTGCGCAGCATAGCGACCACGCGATCATGGATCTCCTTGGGATCGGTGATGCCACGGATCTTCAGACCCTCACCAACGATTTCCTGAATGGTCATACGAGGATTCAGGGATTCGATGGGATCCTGGAAGATCATAGCGATGTTGCTGGTCAGGAACTTGCGCAGCTCGTTGGTCATCTTGCCGGCAATGTCCTTACCGTCGAAGTACATCTCACCACCGGTGGGATTGTACAGACGGATGATGGTACGGCCGGTGGTGGTCTTACCACAACCGGACTCACCTACCAGACCAAAGGTCTCAGCGGGGCGGATGCCGAAGCTGACGTGGTCCACAGCGTGAACGGTCATCTTCTTCTTGCCGCGGCCGGAGCTAAAGGACTGGCAAAGATCTTTTACTTCAAGAATGTACTTGGAATCAGCCATTGTTGACCTCCTCTCCCATCTGCTTCATGCGGTCGATACGAGCCTTCAGCACGGGAGGCATTTCGATGGTATGCATCTCTGCAGCCTTGGGATGCAGCAGCCAAGTAGCAGCCAGATGGGTATCAGACAGCCGGAAGTAGGGGGGCTCCTGCTCAAAGTCGATCTTCATTGCATAACGGTTACGAGCCGCAAATGCATCGCCCTTGGGGGGATAGATCATGTTGGGAGGAGTACCGGGGATGGCCATCAGACGCTCCTTGGTCTGCAGGTCGGGCATGGAGCTCAGCAGAGCCCAGGTGTAGGGATGTGCGGGCTGGAAGAAGATTTCGTCAGCAGTACCGGTCTCAACGATCTTACCGGCATACATAACGTTCACGCGGTCAGCCATATTTGCAACAACGCCCAGGTCATGGGTGATGAAGATAACGGACAGGTTGCGCTCTTCCTTGATCTTGTTGATCAGTTCCAGAATCTTAGCCTGAACGGTAACGTCCAGAGCGGTGGTGGGCTCGTCGCAGATCAGGATCTCGGGGTCACCGGCCAGTGCGATAGCGATAACGATACGCTGACGCATACCACCGGAGAACTGGAAGGGATACTGATCGAAACGCTGCTCAGCGTGGGGAATACCAACAGCCTGCATCAGTTCGATGGCGCGGGCCTTGGCTTCTTCCTTGGTCATCTTCTTGTGCAGATGCAGAACTTCAGTGATCTGCTGACCGATCTTCATGATGGGGTTCAGAGCGGACAGGGGATCCTGGAAGATCAGACCGATACGCTTACCGCGGATCTGGTGGAAGTCTTCTTCCTTGATTTTGGTCAGGTCCATGCCATCGTACAGGATCTCGCCCTCTTCGATGATAGCGTTACCAGCCAGAATACCCAGGATCGCACGGATGCTCTGGGACTTACCGGAACCGGACTCACCAACGATGGCCAGAGTCTCGCCACGATGCAGATCGTAACTGACGCCACGGACAGCCTGAACCAGACCGCCGTATGCACGGAAACTAACACGCAGGTCCTTTACAGAAAGGACAACTTCATTGTAATTTACAGCCATTTTTCTTTCTCCTTTCCTGCTTATTCGCCGCGCTTAGTGGGATCCAATGCGTCGCGCAGGCCGTTGGAGAACATGTTAAATGCAATCATCAGCACGGAGATGAGGATTGCGGGGAAGAAGGTCTGGTAGGGATGCTCCAGCAGAACCTTCTGGCCATCAGACAGCAGCAGACCGATGGATGCCTCGGGGGGAACGATACCCAGACCGATGTATGCCAGGAAGGACTCAGAGAAGATAGCGCCGGGGATGGCGATCATGGCACGGGTGATCAGGGGACCAATACAGTTGGGCAGGATGTGACGGAAGATCAGGGTCATATCCTTAACGCCCAGGGTGCGAGCAGCCAGAACGTACTCACGGTTCTTAAAGCGGAAGAACTGAGCACGAATCAGACGGGAGGTACCGATCCAGCCGGTAACGCACATTGCGACGATCAGAGATGCAATACCTGCACCCAGGATCATCATGAACAGAATGGTCAAGCAGACATAGGGCAGACCATCCAGAACCTGTGCAAAGTGGGTCAGGATGAAGTCGACCTTGCCGCCGTAGTAACCGGAAACTGCACCGTAGATAACACCGATAATAACATTGGTGACAACGGAGACGAAAGCGATGATCAGAGAGATTCGAGTACCGCGGAACAGACGAGTCATCAGGTCGCGGCCCAGAGAGTCGGTGCCCATCCAGTGATACTCATCAGCAGGCAGACCAGCCATCTTGTAGGTATCAACCAGAATGTCGCACATTTCAACGCCCTTCACCGTGCGGCGATTGCGGATCTCCAGAACGGAGCCTTCGGGATAACGAGCGGTGTCGGTCAGATTGTCAACACGACGGTTTTCCAGAACCTTCAGGCCGTCACAGATGCCCAGCTTCTCCAGACCGGGGATTTTGGGAGGCAGGTTCTTGCCATCGATGTTCTGTGCGGTGTAGGTGTAACCGGTAAACATGGGAACAAAGATAGCGCCGAGAATGATCAGCACGATCATAGCGAAGGAGATCAGAGCAACCTTACTCTTGGCCAGACGGATCATAGCGTCCTTGAAGAAGCCAACGGGCTTCGTCTGGAACTTTTCGTCCATGATCTGCTCTTTGTCCTGCACCATTTCAAAGTTTTCGGCAGAAATGTTCTCCAGCTCCTCAGGGAGCTTATTCTTCAAATCAATAACAGTCATTTATTGTTTACCTCCTCCAACGCGAACGCGCGGGTCGATGATGCCGTAAGACAGGTCGACCAACAGAACGGTAACCAGCGAAATGGCAGCATAGAAGATCAGCAGGGCAACGGTCAAATAGTGGTCACCGACCTGAGTAGCGTTAACCAGCTGGCCGCCCATGCCGGGAACGGCAAACATCTTTTCGATAACCATGGAGCCGCCCAGAATACCGGTCAGCAGGGAGATCAGAATGTTTGCGATGGGGATCAGAGAGTTACGGAAAGCGTGGCGAACGGTAGCCTGAGTACGGGACAGACCCTTGGTACGAGCCAGCAGCAGGTACTCGGAGTTCAGGTTTTCGATCAGCTCACCGCGCAGGTAACGACCGATAGAAGCGATGGGACCCAGAGCCAGTGCCAGAACAGGCAGGATCATGGAGAACAGCATCTGACCGGTGGTGCCATTAGAGATGTACAGAGTGGGGAATACGGGCCAAACGAAGGTCAGGGTGTACTGCAGCAGAGATGCAAAGACGAAAGAAGGAACAGAAATGAACAGAACAATTGCGAAAGAAATTGCACTGTCCACCCAAGTGTTACGCTTCAGCGCAGCAGCGGTACCTGCGATCAGGCCCAGGGGGATGGAGATGATCAGAGACAGGACGTTCAGAATAACGGTGGGCAGGATACGATCCTTGATTACCGCAAAAACAGGAACGCCGGGTTTCAGCTTCATGGATTCACCGAAGTCCAAGCCGGTTACGATGCCTTCAATGTAATAATACAGCTGCACCAGCATAGGATCGTTCAGGTGATACTTGTTCTCCATCTGCTCCTGAACTTCGGGAGAAACCTCAGGGTTCTCGAAGATGTCCATGGGCATCAGACGGACAACGAAGAACGACAAGCACATGATCAGAATCAAGGTAATGATCATTGCGCCAAATCGCTCAAGGCAATATTTAATCATATAGTGTCCTCCTACCTTCTCAAAAGGGAGTGTGAATTACACTCCTGAGCAAGATAATATTGGTCTTTTCTTTCTACGCGATTTTACATCTGCAAAAGATATAATTTCCGCTTTACTCAACAAGTGTGTTGCCGCAATTCGCGGCAACACACTTGCGATGTGTAGAATTACAGAGTTGGCGCGATATTAATTCGCCAAGGGATACTGTTTTTCAACAGCGATTGATTACTCAGCGATGTCGCCGTAGATCAGGCCCCAACCGTAACCGGGAATGTACTTCTCGGTGGGCAGGACGATCTTCTCAGCAAACAGCTCGTAGTTAACGACCTGAGCAACGGGAATGTGGATGACCTCTTCCAGATAGATCTCTTCCAGCTTCTGGCAAGCGGCCAGCATCTGGTCGTAGGAAGCCTTATCGTCTACCAGCTTCTGGCAAGCAGCGAACTGATCGTTGAACTTGTCAGAGAAGTAGTTGTTGGGAGCGGACTGATACTGGTTGGTGTAGTAGTAGAAGCACTGATAGGGATCAGTACGGGAAGCGGAACGAGCCCACTCATTGGGAGACAGGTCCCAACCGTCATCGCCGAAGCCGCCCTGATCGACGGGCTTCTTCATAGCGGTGGAGGACATGTTGCCCTGACCCTTGATTTCAACATCAACCTTAACATTGCCAGCATCGTTCACGAAGATCTTGGGGAACTCTTCCTGGATGAAAGGAGCAACGTCCTTCCAGGTGCCGTCGGACAGATCCAGAACCAGCTTCAGGGTGATCTTGGAGTCGTCAGCCCAGTTCAGGCCAGCGCCTTCGAAAGCGGCCTTCATGTAGTCGACAGCCTTAGCGCGGTTGTAACCGGTGGTGTGGCCTTCCTCGGACCAAGTAGCTACCATATCGGTAACAGCCTTACCATAGGAAGAATCACGGTAGGTCAGGCCGCTGGTGGACAGCAGACCAGCCTGCTCGTTGACGTAGGTACCAACAGCCTGCATCTGGCCCATCAGCTTGTAAGCGATGGTCTCACGATCCAGAGCGTGATACAGAGCCTTGCGGTAGTTAACCTGGGTTTCCTTGGTGCCGGAAGCCAGGGGGTTAGTCTTGTTCTTGCAGTTGATGTCGATGTGCTCAACGGTGGTGGAACCGTAAACGGTCATACGAGGATCGTCCAGGTACTTGTCGATGGTGTTAGCATCGGGAGCCAGAGTATCCAGCTGACCGGATTCGAACATCTGAACGCGGGAGTTCATTTCGGGAACGATGTAGACGTTGACCTGATCCCAGTGGAACATGTCAGCCAGCCAGTAGCTGTCGTCCTTCACGTAGGTCTGAACGCTGTCAACGGTCCAAGTCTCGAACTTGTAGGGACCGCAGCCCATCCAGTTTTCCTTAACGTCGTTACCCCAGGTGCCCTTCTCGTAGATGTCCTTCTTGACGGGCTGCAGGGAACGATCGTTGAAGTTGCCGCAGAACTTAACCAGAGTGGTCTCGCCAACAACGGTCACGCGGATCTTGTTGCCATCAACCTTGATACCGACTTCGTCCCAGCCGCACTGGCCCCAACGATAAGCATCAACGTTGTAAATCTTGAAGTTGTAGGACAGGAAGTCGCTCATTGCGTTAGCCAGTTCGGGCTTAGCCAGCTGTTCCCAGCCCCAAACGATTTCTTCAGCAGTCAGCTTGTCGCCGTTCTGCCACTTGGCTTCTGCGCGAATCTCGAACTCCCAAGTCTGCATAACAGCAGTCTCAGTGGTGTAGGTGTACTGACCGGGGACAGCGTTGCCGTCAGCGTCAGATACGGGAGCCCACTTCTTGTACTCCTGCTCAACAGCGCTGACAACTACGGGCATACCGGTTGCCAGATCGGGAACGAAATGGTAACCCAGGTTGGTGAAGCCCAGCTCAGCGTTGTCACCGGGGGCGGAACGCCACAGGAAAGCAGAGCAGTAGGAATAGGGGGTGCTGGGGGTGCTGCTGGGGGTAGCGTGAGCATTCATGGTTTCACAGTCGGAACCCAGGTAAATGTTCAGCACTTTCTTTTCTTCCTTGTCTTCACCGCCGCCGCCGCAAGCTGCTGCACAAGCAACCAGCATCAGCATGGCCAGAATCAGGGAGACCAGCTTCATTGTCTTTTTCATACGTTTTTCACTCCTTCTTTTATTCTCGGATGAAATATTTTTATTATGACCGAGTGGTCTTAATAAACAAATTAGAGGATGAACAGCATCGACACGATCGCCAGGACGGTGTACATCGCTGCCAAGATAAAGGAACCGCTCATGCCCGACCATTTGGTGCGATCTCGCAGATAATCGGAATACAGTTCATAGTGGAATCCGCCGTCATCGATGGAAACGTGGTCTTCATCGTCCGGATCTACCATCGTGCCCATATTCAGCTTCTTTCTGGAGAAGAGCTTTGCCTTGGTGTAGCGGAAGCTGAAGATCATCGGGGCCAACGAATTGGTGTTGTGTACGGCGATGATCAAGCCGAACAGGAAGAACACGACCGCGATCATACCAAACATTTCTGTGGGCAGTTCGATCAGTTCCAAGCCGTGGTTATAAAAGCTGACCATCGAAAGTGCTACACCGAGGATCGTAAGGATAATTCCCCGCTTCCGCATCGTGCGCAACGCTTCAATCAGATTTTCAAACATTCCGGGCTTCACCTGCATTTTTATTCTTGATCTGCGCGGCTTCCGTAAAAAGGGGATAATACCGCATCATCGTACTATGCATATTATACTATCAGGTCGGCCCAATTTCTATTGACAGATATGTAAAATTCAACACCTATTTTTTGTGCACTATGACGAACATTCTTTGATTTTTTTATTTTTCCGTCCGCAGCACACAGAATTCCGCATTTTAAGGATAGTTTGATGTTCTAACTATTTTTCTTCTGTGCACTGTGAATTTCTGCATTATTTTCCATATCTTTGCCGGATTAAATCCAAAATTTCCATATCCGCCGGGCAAAAATCGTATGCATCAATCTCCTCCGGCGTGATCCAGCGAAGGTCGTGATGCTCCAGTTTTTGCGGCTCGCCCGCCGAAACGGAAGCCAGATACAGAACCAGATGCACCGTCAGATCGGGATATTCGTGGACGACCTCGGTGAAGACCTCCCCCACCTGCAGTTCAATGCCCAATTCTTCCCGGCATTCCCGGATCAAAGCAGCCGCGCCGGTCTCCCCCGGCTCTACTTTTCCGCCGACAAACTCCCATAACAGGCCACGAGCCTTATGCGCGGGACGCTGACAGATCAAAAACCGGTCTTCACGCCAGATGAGCGCCGCTACAACCTCTATCATTTCAAGCACCTCTTTCGCCGTACACATTATATATTATATAACGCGTTTATCATACCAGTTTTTTACTGAAATCGCAAGCTATGACATTTCCCCATATGCAGGTATTACATATTGTGCGAATCAGGCAAACGGGAGTTGCCGATTCATCATCTGACGGCACTTTGCCGCTTCTACGGTGTTTCCGCCGATTATGTGTTGGGCCTGCCCACCGGGCTGAAATGGCCGCGCAAACCGTAAAGTTCGCCCCGTTCCGATGCCAGAACGGGGCGTTTTTCTTTTATTCGTACAGTTCGTACTTTTTCTTGCATGCGATGTAGGCCTGCAGATCGGCTGCGTGGGCGGCCAGCAGACCCTCGCCGTCCAACTCGCCGGTGGTATAACGGGCATCACCGATGAGTTTGTCGGTGTAGCGTTCAAAGGTCATACCGGGTGTGGGCGGCAAATCGTGGCCGGCGGTGCAATCGCGCCACACGATCTGATCTTCGTGCAGGGCGCGGATCTCATCCAGCAGATGCAGTGCCGTACGGAAAGGCTCGAAGGTGTTGCGGTCCTCGATGTGGATCTGCACGCCGCGGCACACCTGATCCTTGTGCTTGGACATATAGGGCTTGTAATGCACGCTGCCAAAGCGGACACCGGGCAGGCCGTGCTTGCGGATGCGGCGCACCACCTCGTCGGAATCCATCCAAGGCGCACCGATCAGTTCAAAGGGTTTGCTGGTGCCGCGGCCTTCGTTGATGGTGGCCACGCCCTCGAAGATGCACATACCGGTGTACAGCAGATTGGCATCGGTATGAGGCAGGCTGGGGCTGGGCAGGACCCAAGGCGCGTCGGTCTCGTCCATATACAGACTGCGCTTCCAGCCCTCCAGCGGCACCACCGTCAGGTCTGCCTGCGGCAGGAACTCGCCCTGCACATAGCGGGCGAACTCACCGATGGTCATACCGGTTCGGATGGCCAGCTGATAGTCACCCACCATGGTATGCATATCGGGAGGACACACCGTGCCCTCCACCTTTTCACCGCCGATGGGGTCCACGCGGTCCAGCACCACCACGGCTTTGCCGCAGGCGGCGCAGGCTTTCATCAGGTCGGCCAGACAGTAGAGATATTCGTAATAGCGGACGCCGGCTTCCTTGATGTCAAAAACCACCACGTCCACCTGTTCCAGCATTTCTGCCGTGGGGGCGGTGCGCTCTTTATTAAAGATGCTCACCACCGGCAGGCCGGTGGGGCCGTCGATATAGCGCTCTACCCGCTCGCCGTACATATACTCGCCGCGAATGCCAAAAATGGTGTTGAACAGCGCCGTCACGTGATAACGGCGGCACAGAATGTCCACCGCCAGTTCGTGGTTGCGATCGATGGACGAGCCACCCACCACCAGACCGACCCGGCGGCCGGCCAGCACTTTGTCCAGTACATCCAGACGGTCAATACCGCTCAGAACCTTTGCTCTCATACTATTTCTCCCCTTTTGGGTGTTTTTTCGTGTACACCCCCATTATAACGGATTTTTCCTCCAATGCAAAGCCTTTCCGAAAAAATCCCGCGGCGCGTTTCTGCCCTTGCAGTGCCGCATAAGTTGTGCTAAAATAACCTCGTTCGTGTAAATTCGACACAGTAAGGGAAAGAAGGGATCTTCGGATGAATCCTACGAAAGAATATCTGCGCCGCGTGTCGCTGTGTATGTCGGGCCTGCTGCTGTACGGTCTCGGCAACGTTTTCAGCGTGGCAGCCGGCAGCGCCGGCACCAATGCGTGGAACACGCTGGCTTTGGGCCTTGGCGTGCAGACCGGAATGCGCTTTGGCACCGCCACCTTTTGCATCAGTTTGGCCATCGTGGTCTTTGACTTCCTTGGCAAGGGCAAGCTGGGTCTGGGCACGCTGCTGAATATGACGGTCATTCCGGTGGTTTCCGAATGGCTGATGCAGCTGCTTTCCTTTATCCCCACCGCGCCCAACGCCTTCGTGGGTGCTTGCTATACCCTGCTGAGTCAGGTCATTATGGCCTTTGCCACTATTTTATATATGTATCCCGGCTTGGGCTGCGGCCCGCGGGACACCATGATGGTGCTCATCGGCCGCAAGTTCCCCCGTATGCCCATCGGCAGCATCAAGTTCTGCATCGAACTGGCCGCTTTGGGCGTGGGTGTACTGCTGGGCGCGCCCTTTGGCATCGGTTCCGTGCTGGCAATGGCATTGCAGGCCAGCATCTTCCAGTTGGCTTGCAAGCTGGTGCATTACGAGCCGCGCAGCGTGGTACACGAGGATCTGCTGGACACGTGGCGCCGATTCCAAGCAGCCAGACCCGCAAAATAAGCATACAAAAAGTGACCTGCCGCGGCAGGTCACTTTTCTTTTTCCGTTAATCCAAATCCCCGCACAAGGGCGTTTGTTCCAGCCGCAGGATGCGCGCCTGCAGCGCCTGTGCGTGGGGTTCCACATGGGTCACCAGCACCACGGGGATCTCTTGCGCCCGCTGCAAAATCAGCGGTGCCGCCATCCGCCAGCTGGCTTCGTCCAAGCCGTTGAAGGGCTCATCCAGCAGCAGCAGGTCGGCTTCTGCCGCCAGCGCACGGGCGATGGCCACGCGGCGCTGCTGTCCGCCGCTGAGTTCCTCGGGCAGCCGATGCAGCTCCGCTTCCAGACCCAGCGCCCGCAGCATTTCTGCCGCGCGGGATTGCGTCGCGCCGGGCAGCATCACGTTTTCCAGCGCCGTCATCCACGGCAGCAGGCGGTCCTCCTGAAAGACCACCGCCACGCGGCCCTGTCCCGGCAGGGTCACGGTGCCGCAGGCGGGACGCTCCAGACCGGCCAGCAAGCGCAGCAAGGTGGTCTTGCCGCAGCCGGAGGGACCCCACAGGCACACCGTGCCGGTTTCCGGCAGGCGCCAGTTCACACCGCTGCAAACGGTGGTGTTGCCATAGGAAAAGTCCACTTGATTCAATCCAAGGTTCATGCCGCACCGCCTTTCCGGTTCTTTCGCACCAGTTTCAGCAGCACGCGCTCCAGCAGTACGCTGAGCACCACCACCGTCACCGTCCACGCAAAGACCTCGGGGGTCTCCAGATAGGCCTTGGCGTTCTTCAGTTCCGTGCCGATGGCCAGATCGGGGCTGCAGATGACTTCGGCGGCGATGCCGGACTTCCACGCGAAGCCCAAGCCGGTGGTGCAGGCCGTCAGAAAATAGGGCATCACCGAGGGCAGCCACACGTGCCGCAGGATCTTGCCGCGTCGCAGCCGATAGACCTTCGCCATCTCCAGCAGTTTGCCGTCGGTCTGGCGGATGCCTTGGCTCACATTGGCCCACACCATGGGCACCACCATCAAAAAGGCGATGAAGGCGGGCAGCAGGTCGGTTTCGATCCAGAAATATGCCAGAATGATAAAGCTTGCCACCGGCGCGGCGCGCACGATGTGCAGCAGCGGTGCGCACAGGGTGTGCAGCAGCTTTACCCGGCAGGTCAGCACGGCCAGCACCGTGCCGGTGAGCACTGCGGCGCAAAAGCCCAGCAGTACCCGCAGCAGTGACGCCGTCACCGACAGCCAAAAGGCATCACTGCCCCACAGGCGCACCAAAGTGCCTGCCACCGCCGTCACCGACGGCAGCAGGATCTCTTGCCGGATGGCGCGGGAACCCAGTTCCCACACCACCAGCCAAAAGGCTGCAACGCCCAGATAAGTCAAACCGGTTTTGAGTTTAGCCTGCATAATAGAAGTCGTCCGCGGGCATTGCACCGCCGATGGCTGCAGGGTTATAGCCGAACAGCACCTGCAGGTAGCCGGCCAGCTGGGTCTTCATCTCGGCACCCTTGACAAAGGTCAGATTGCAGCGAGGAATGGCCTGCTTGGCGATGGCAGCCTTGGGAATGACACCATA
>JAFYMZ010000121.1 GCA_017548175.1 Clostridia bacterium
GAAGCAGACGCCAAGGCCCGTGAGATAATCACCACAGCCATCCAGCGCTGCGCCGCAGATCACACCGCCGAGATCACAGTCTCTGTCGTACCTCTCCCCAACGACGAGATGAAGGGCCGCATAATCGGCCGCGAAGGCCGCAACATCCGCGCACTGGAGACGCTGACCGGCGTGGATCTCATCATCGACGATACCCCCGAAGCCATCACCCTGTCCAGCTTTGACCCCGTCCGCCGCGAGGTGGCCCGTCTGAGTCTGGAAAAGCTGATCGCCGACGGTCGTATTCATCCCGCCCGCATCGAGGAGTCCGTGGAGAAGGCACAGCGCGAGGTGGAAAACACCATCCGCCAGGAAGGCGACCGCGCCACCTTCGAGACCGGCATCCACGGCCTGCATCCCGAACTGGTGAAGCTGCTGGGCCGCATGCGTTACCGTACCAGCTACGGTCAGAACGTGCTGAACCACTCCATCGAAGTGTCTCACATTGCCGGTCTGCTGGCCAGCGAACTGGGTCTGAACAATCAGGCCATCGCCCAGGCCAAGCGCGCAGGTCTGCTGCATGATATCGGCAAGGCTGTCACCCACGAAGTCGAGGGCAGCCACGTGAACATCGGTGTGGATCTGGCCAAGAAGTACCACGAGAAGGAAGACATCATCCACGCCATCCACGCACATCACGGTGATGTGGAGGCCAAGACTGTGGTTGCTTGTCTGGTACAGGCTGCCGACGCCATCTCCGCTGCACGTCCCGGCGCCCGCCGCGAGAATCTGGAAGCCTACATCAAGCGCCTGGAGCGTCTGGAAGAACTGGCCTCCGAGATGAAGGGCGTTGAGAAGAGCTTTGCCTTCCAGGCCGGCCGTGAGCTGCGCATCATCGTCAAGCCCGAAGAAGTCAAGGATGACGATATGATCCTGCTGGCTCGCGAACTGAGCAAGAAGATCGAAAGCGAACTGAACTATCCCGGCCAGATCAAGGTCCATGTGGTCCGCGAAACCCGTGCCGTGGAATACGCCAAGTAAGATATCCAATCGCCAATCAAAACGCCGTTTCCGTATTGGAAACGGCGTTTTTTGCAAGAAGTACTGTTGCGGACGAAAAAACGGGACGGGAAGGCTTGTCAGGCTGCGGAAAATGAGATAAAATACCTTTGACGATGCACGTCGTCACCCGAAGAATAAAACATCGGATCAAACCGAAGAAAACTGGGAGAAACGAGTTATGAGTGAGCAGATGAAACAGGATAACGGCATCAACTATCTGATCTATGTCAACGGACAGAATCCCGTAGACGAAAGCTGGGAAAAAATGATCGCCCCCCATTTGGTGACCTGCACCAATCATTTCGAGGGCGACAATACCGAATATGTGCTGGAAAAGCAGACCTATGAGCAGTTTGAAAAGCTGCGCGCCGCGCTGCTGGAGGAAGGCATTCGCATCGAGCTGGACAGTGCTACCCGCACCATTGCCAAGCAGCAGGCCATCATTGATGAGTTCACCGCGAAGTTTGGCGCAGAGTATGCCAGAAAATATGCCGCCCGTCCCGGTTATTCCGAGCACCATACCGGACTGGCACTGGACACCGCACTGGTCATTGACGGCAAGTACATCTGCGACAATGACGAGATGATGGCCCAGAAGGAGATCAACGAGGTCATTTGGAGCAAGCTGGCAGACTATGGCTTTATCCTCCGTTACCCCGGCAAGAACGGCGGCCTGTTCGAGTCCTGGCACTACCGCTATGTGGGCAGCCCCGAGGTGGCCCATGAGATCATGGACAACGGCCTGACGCTGGATGAGTATCTGGCCATGAAGAAATAACCGGAACGTGCGCCGACAAAGCGATAAAGGCGTTGCTGCACGGATATTCACGGGAAGATAAGCGAACCCCCTCGAAACGCGTGTGTTTCGAGGGGGATTTTTGTTGTGTCAGAATCGCCTTATGCCTCCAGCGCTTTGCCCTGCAGGTACACCTGCTTCAGGTTCCAGCCGCTGTCGCACAGCAGCAGGTCGGCGCGATAGCCGGGGGCCACGCGGCCGATCTCTCCGTCCAGACCCAGCACGCGGGCAGGGTTGGCAGTGGCGGCCTTGACGGCGGTGGCGGCAGGAATGCCAAAGCGGATGGCCTGCTGCAGGCAGAAGAACAGGGTAGAAGCCGAACCGGCCAGCGTGCCGTCGACCAAGGTGGCGCGGCCGTCGATGACCTGCACCGCCTGTCCGCCCAAAGAATAATTGCCGTTGGGCATGCCGCAGGCAGACATGGCATCGCTGATGAGACAGATGCGGTCACCGCCAAACAGGGTAAAGGCGGCGCGCACGGCGGCAGGATGCACGTGGATGCCGTCGCAGATCAGCTCCGCGTTGATATCGGGCGCTTCGGCGGCGGCTCCGATGAGCCCGGGATCCCGATGCAGCAGGGACGGCATGGCGTTGAACAGATGGGTCACGTGGGTAATTCCGTCGCGGATGGCGGCCGCCGCGATGTCGTAATCCGCCGTGGTGTGGGCGGCAGACAGCACCATCTTGCCCTTCAGCGCGGCGATCATCTCGCTGCTGCCGGGCAGTTCGGGGGCAAAGGACAGAATGCGCACGGCGCCCTGCGCCACATCCTGCAGCCGCAGGATCATGGCGGCATCGGGATGCTTCAGATTGCATTCCGGCTGCGCGCCCTTTTTTGCCGGATGGAAGAAGGGCCCTTCCAGATGGATGCCGGCTACCCGTGCGCCGTCTGCGGGCTGGGTGCCGA
>JAFYMZ010000122.1 GCA_017548175.1 Clostridia bacterium
AGCAGTATACCATCGACGGTATGGATCACCCCCATCAGGTGCTGGTGATCCGCAAGGTGGCCGCCACCCCCAAGCAGTATCCCCGCCGCTTCGCCAAGATCTCTTCCAGCCCCCTGTAAACAGAACAACCGCACAAAGACCGACAGCGTGATCTGTCGGTCTTTGTGCGGTTGTTCTGTTTACAGGGGGCTGGAAGAGATTTTGGCGAAGCGGCGGGGATACTGCTTGGGGGTGGCGGCCACCTTGCGGATCACCAGCACCTGATGGGGGTGATCCATACCGTCGATGGTATACTGCTGGCACGTCTCCAGCTTACCGCCCAGCACGGCAATGGCCTTGCGTGCTGCGGCGATCTCGTCCTCGGCGGCCTCGTTGACGCTCTTCAGGGGCAGGAAGTAACCGCCCTGCTTCACATAGGGCAGGCACAGCTCGGCCAGCACGTTCAGGGGCGCCACGGCGCGGCTGGTGACCACGTCAAAGCCCTCGCGCATGCCGGGCTTGGCGATGAACTCCTCGGCACGGGCGGCCACGGCGTTCACCTGCAGGCCCAGCGTGTCGCAGCTGTCCTGAATGAACTTGATGCGCTTGGCGGTGCTGTCCAGCGAGGTGATGTTCAGCCGCGGCTCGTGGCACAGCAGGGGCATGGTGGGAAAGCCCGCGCCGCAGCCGATGTCCAGAATGCGCTTGCCCACTTCCACGCCGCACTTGCGCAGGAACACGCAGTCCAGCATATGTCTGCGGGCGATCTCCTCCGGCTCGGTGACGGCGGTGAGGTTCATCACGCGGTTTTTTTCGATGAGCAGGCCGGCAAAGGCCTCCATACGCTGCACGGCCTCGGGGGAAGTTTCAATGCCCCAAGCGGCGCAGCCGTCCAGTACGATGCTTGTAAAATCCATACTTATACCTCCCTGTGGGAAAGATAGACCATCAGCGCGCCGATGTCGGCCGGGGACACGCCGCTGATGCGCATTGCCTGTCCCAGCGTTTCGGGGCGAACCAGCGTCAGTTTCTGGCGCGCCTCGGTGCGGATGGTGGTGATGTTCATATAATCCAGATCGGCAGGCAGCGCACGGTCTTCCATTCGCTGCTGCTCGTGGATGTCGGCCAGCTGCCGCTTGATGTATCCCTCATATTTAATCAGGATCTCCACCTGTTCGGTGATCTTGGCGCTGAGTGCCGGCCGATCGGGATCGATGGGGGCCAGATCGGCGTAGCTGACCTGGGGTCTGCGCAGCAGTTCCGCCAGTTTGGCGCCGGCATTTTGCAGGCCGCCGGCATTCAAGCCCTGCAGCAGGTCGTTGACCTGTTGGCTGGGGGGTGCGGTGATGCGCCACAGGCGAGCGATCTCGGCTTCCGTGGCGGCGATGTCGGCCTGCATTTGGGCAAGCCGCTCTGCCGATACCAGCCCGATCTCCGCGCCCAAGGGCATCAGCCGCTGGTCGGCGTTGTCCTGTCGGGCGATGAGGCGGTATTCGCTGCGGCTGGTCATCATACGGTACGGCTCGTTGGTGCCGCGGGTCACCAGATCGTCGATGAGGGTGCCGATGTAGCCGTCGCTGCGGCGGAGGGTGACGGGCGGCTTGCCCTGCACCAGCCGGGCGGCGTTGATGCCGGCGATGAGACCCTGTCCGGCGGCTTCTTCATAGCCGCTGCTGCCGCACAGCTGACCGGCGGCAAACAGGCCGAGGATGTCCTTCACCGCCAGCGCCCGGGTGAGGGTCTGGGGGTCGATGCAATCGTACTCGATGGCATAACCGGGGCGCATAACGCGCACCTGCTCCAAGCCGGGGATGGTGCGCAGGAAGGCCAATTGCACGTCCTCGGGCAGAGACGAACTCATGCCCTGCACGTAATATTCGTTCATATCCGCGCCGCAAGGCTCCAAAAAGAGCTGATGGCGCTGTTTTTCGGGGAAGCGCACCACTTTATCCTCGATGCTGGGGCAGTATCGGGGGCCAACGCCGCTGATGACGCCGCCGTACAGGGGCGAGCGATCCAGATTGGCGCGGATCACGTCGTGGGTGGCCTCGTTGGTATAGGTGAGCCAGCAGACGCAGTCGTTGCGCACCGGCTGGGTGCGGCCAAAGGCAAAGCCCAGTTCTCCCGGGTCGCCCTCCTGCCGCTCCATCTTGGAAAAATCCAGACTGCGGCCGTCCACACGGGCAGGGGTGCCCGTCTTGAAGCGGCGCAGCGCCATACCCATCCGCCGCAGGTCGTCGGACAGGGCGCAGGCGGCATACATACCGTCGGGGCCCATCTCCCGCACCACGTCGCCGGTGAAGGTCTTGGCGCACAGATAGGTACCGGTGGCCAGCACGGCGGCCTTCACTTCATAGGTGGCACCGCCCACCAGCACCACGCCGGTGACTGCGCCGGTCTCGTCCTGCAGGATTTGGGCGCATTCGCCCTGCACCAGCGTCAGACCCTCCTGCGCGTCCATGGCACGGCGCATATAGGCGCGATAGGCCATACGGTCGGTCTGGGAACGGGGAGAAAACACCGCCGGGCCTTTGCCGCGGTTGAGCATACGGAACTGCAGGCAGGCTGCGTCGGCAGCGCGGCCCATCTCACCGCCCAGCGCGTCGATCTCGCGCACCAGCTGGCCCTTGGCCGTGCCGCCGATGCTGGGGTTACAGGGCAGGTTGCCCACGGCATCCAGCGAGGTGCAGATGCACACCGTGCTGCAGCCCAGACGGGCGGCGGCCAGCGCGGCTTCGATGCCGGCGTGACCGGCGCCGATGACGGCAATATCATATTGTCCGGCAAGATAGTTCATATTGGTTCTCCAAAATCAATGAGATGAATGGGTAAAAGAAAAGATATGTGCAGGGCGGGATGACCCGGCGGGTCGCCTGACTTTGCCTCCCTCTTTGAGGGAGGGGGACCACCGCAGGTGGTGGAGGGAGTTATGGACGTGCGAAATCTGGCGGTGGTAAACTCCCTCAGTCACGGCAAGCCGTGACAGCTCCCTCACAGAGGGAGCCTTGAAAAGTTGCGTCATCCTGAGCGGAGGACGAAGTCCGCAGTC
>JAFYMZ010000123.1 GCA_017548175.1 Clostridia bacterium
GCTTGGCCTTTGGTGCCAGCCCCATGGAGGATGCCACTCCCGAAGCCGCTGCGGCCTATTTTGCAACGCAAACAGAACCGGAGCAGGCCAATGCAAAAGCCCTGCTGGCGCAACTGAAATACCGCCCCGTGCGGCTGCTGTGCCCCCTCTGCGGCCCGGCACAGAAGCAGGAAGCCGCAAACGCCCTGTTGGAATATTTGCGGGAACGGGCTTGAGTGAATTGGCTCGGCGAACAAAGCTTTCCTATGAATCTTGAAAGCGAAAAGGTATTATCGGTCAGAAAAGACCGGTGCAAAACATGAATTATCATTGAAACCGCAACACAAAAAGCCTCAATGCCGGGAGGCTTTTTTCATACTTGATGCAAGTTTTATGCCAGTGTCAGATGATTCATCTCGTCCAGTTCATCCGTGCTCATTTCGCCGACGCGGCCAATGAGCAGATACATATGAGAACGGGGGTCATAGACGAAGTCCTTCATCAGGTGGAAACCCTCGATCTTACCGGTGCTGGATACGTGAGTACGGGGACCGGTGCAGTAATGGCTGACACCGCCGATGGTGATGTGTCGCTCATCCTGATAGGTGATGGGCAGATCGGCTGCGATGTCGGCCTGTACCTTGCGCTCCAATTCCTCCAAATCGATGTCGGGTGCCTGATCGGGGAAGGCCATGATAAAGCCGTGGCGGATGTCGTCGTGCTGGCAGTTGGCCATGGTGACAGGGGGGATGTACCGCTCGCACAGGTCCTCGGCGGTATGGGCCATCTTACGGTAGGGCAGGCTGGCGTGGACGATCTTGGCGACGTCCTCGGAATGGGGGCCAAAGATGGTGGGGCGGGTAACCAGCACCTCTTCGCCGGCGGCGATGATCAGGTCGGCGTTGCGGCCCAGTACATCCTGAATCAGTTCAAAATGCTCGATGACTACGCGCTTGCCGCGGCGAACTGCTTCCTGTACTGCATCGGCCAGCGTGTGCAGCTGGGTAAAGCCGGTCTCAAAGCGAATATCCACGTGATAGGTGTGGGGAGAGTAGAACATATTCTCGCTGTCTTGTTCCAGCAGAGGAAGAGGGCGCACATTGACGCCGTTGTCGTCGTTGGAAAGTTCCAGACCGGGGAACATACCCTTGACCAGCATGCTCTTACCGCTGCCCGGCTCGCCGATGACACCGATGATCTGGTCAAAGGGACTCAGGTGCAGCTGGGCGATCTGCATACCCAGGTCATAAATACGGTCGCGGCCGCGGGGGGCAAAGTACACGCTGTACAGGTGGCTTTTTTGCATTTTGCCGGAATAAGACATATCGTTACCTCCGTTTTGTTGGGGTGTTATACTGAGTTTATTTACCTATAGGATAAACCTTTTCTTTCAAATATGCAAGTGTGGTTTCGGGCACAAGGGGCGCAAGCGCGTCAAAATCTCCTGCTTTCCACAGCGCCCGCACCCGGCTGGCGCTGATGGGGGCATCAGCCTGCTCTTTGCGCGCAAGCTGCACCACTTCAATGCCGTGTTTGGGCAGGAACGCCATCATAGCCTCGTTGTAGGCATTGGTGACGGCGCACAGGGGCTCGGTGCCCACAAAGCGCTTGGTGATGCCGAAATGGGGGGCAAAGCGGGTGGCGAACAGCTCCAGATCCAGTTGGCAGAAGACCTCCGCGCCCTTGGCCTGATCCTTGAGGAAATAGGTGGGGAAGGTGGCGGAAGAAATGAGGTAATCACCGCCGGGGTGTACCAGCACATTGGGCAGGTGAGCAAGACCCTCCCGCGCCAGTCGCAGCCGGTCGTTTGCGGGCACGGTGCTCTTGTCCTCGCTGAGGATAAATACGTGCAAGGTGTCGCACTGTTTGGCGGCCTCTTCCATCAGATACCGGTGACCCAAGGTGAAGGGGTTGCAGTTGGCAACCACCGCGCCTACCACACCGGGGTGTTCCGGCTGGGTCTGTGCGGCAAGAAAATCACTGAGGCCCCGGCGCTTGTTTTCCATCAGCAGAGTATCGGTGGTTTCTGCCACAGCGAAAAAGCCCAGATCTTCAAACATCCAGCGATTTTTGGGCTTGGTATATAAGAATAAATGGCGCTGGGAGCGGTCAAAAGCCTCTTTCCGCAAGGCGGTGAGGACGGTGGCCGAGAGACCCTCGCCCTGATAAGCGGGGGACACGGCGATGCACTTGCAGATCTTGCCGTCCAGACTGCCGGTGGCGGCAATTTTGTCGCCGTCCATCACGCAGACGGTAAACTCCACGCCCTCGTCATAACGCAGACCGTCGGCTTGCAAAAATGCTTTTAGCCGTTCCAGCATAGCGCCTTGAAAGGGGCGTCCGTAAATCAGTTCCATGGTATCACATCCTTGGTGACTATTATAACGGAAGATTTTCTGCAGGTCAATTCGCGTTTCAAAAAAAGAACCCGCTCCGGCCGTTTTCTGCGCCAGAGCGGGTTAGTATGTAATTTATGCCTGATCTTTGGGCAGCAGCGCGCGGGGTTCTTTGCCGATGTAGGTCGCCGTAAAGATGGCAGTCAAAGCAAGGAACAGTACGATGCAGCCCAGGCCGGTCAGAATCGTCAAACCAGTATTTGCGCCCGTGGCCAAAGCTACGGTAGTGCTTTCCACATCACCCATAATGCTTGCGCCTACACTTTGGGTCAGCACGCCGCCCAAGATGGTGCCGATCACGCCGCCTGCAGCTACTACCGCCGCGGCACAGGCAAGAATGGCGGTAAAGGCTTGCCCCTTGCTGCCGCCCAGCATCCGCAGGATACCGGCACTGTGCTTATGCTGTCGGCTGAACAAGAACGCCGTCAGGATCATCGTCACCGCCAGCAGCGCCGCCGACAGACCCAGCAACATCTTGGCGTTGCGGTTCATTTCCTGCAAACCGCCTGCGATCTTGCTATAACCTTGATCGAAACAGCTGAACTTGATCTCGTA
>JAFYMZ010000124.1 GCA_017548175.1 Clostridia bacterium
CACACCGTGCGGTGTGGGCTTTTTGTATGCAGATATCAGTGTTTCTCCAACCGGGGCAGCAGTTTCTTCAGCAGGAAGATGGCCGCCACCTGCACGGGGATCATCACGGCGTTCTTCCAGGCACGGGTGGGCACCAGTGCCATAAATCCATAGCCGTACAGCAGCTTCAGCCAATAGGTGTTCAGCACCGTATTGATCAGCAGATTGCCGACGATGACGGGGATCAGCGCGTGATACCACTTGATGTTCTTTCGATGCAGGAAGAAACCGTAGCAAGCGCCCGACAGCGCGGCAGAAATGGTAAAGTGGGGGACATACGGTCCGGTGGGCCAAAGCAGCGCACCGATGATGTCGGCCGTGCCGTCCACGGCAGCCGCCCAGCCGGGGCCGTAAAGCATAGCTGCCACATACACCGGGATAAAGGCGATGCTGATGCGCAAAAGCTGGGTATTGATGGACAGATATCGGGCAAGCACCACCTGTACCGCCACCAATACAGCAGCGCGCACCAAGGTCTGCGTCTTGGAATGCTGTCGCATAAAAAGCCCCCTTTCTTGCCAAACGGATTGGAAAAATCCGGATATTGACATTATACCACAGAAAAACGGAAATTCAATCTTCCGCAAGCAGAAAAATCGTAAAATAGGGGGATGACGAACGGCATTTTATTTGCTATAATATATTATTAAGAATGATAATAGGGTCATTGTGCCCATTTTGAAGTGAGGGATGCGTTGTGGATAAACGACTTTCCAAAATAACCGAATCCAATACCCGTGCGGCAATGCTGTTGCTGCTGCTTTTTGTGGCCGCCACCGTGGTGTGGGGCAACTATCTTCTGGCCCTGATCGAACTGGTGGCCGTGGTGCTGCTCTTTATCTTTTACCGGAACCGCGCCAAGCGCCGGAATAAGGAGCTGCGCCGCTATGTAGAGAACCTTGCCTTCCAGATGGACGAGGCCTCCAAGAGCACTATGGTCAATATCCCCCTGCCCACCTGTATCCTGCGGGTGGACAGCGGCGAAGTGCTGTGGGGCAACGAGGGCTTTATGTCCATCACCGGCGCCACCGAAAGCCTGTTTGAGGCACACATCCACGATGTGGTGCCCGGACTGGATACCAAGTGGATCATCGAAGGCAAGGGCGTCTGCCCCTTCGAGGTAGAGATCCACGAGCGCAAGTATAACGTGTACGGCAATATGGTCCGTTCCAAGGACCCCGGCTCCCGCGGCCTGCTCAGCACCCTGTTCTGGGTGGATGTCACCGACTACAGCGCCCTGCGTGACCGCAACCAGCGCGAGCAGCCTGTTGTTTCCGTCGTGATGGTGGACAGTTATGAAGAACTGACCAAGGGCATGAGCGAGTCCCAGCGTTCCAACCTGAACGCCGAGATCGACGAAGCCATCAACGAATGGGCAAAGGATGCCAACGGCATCGTCCGCCGTCTGGAAAAGGACCGCTACCTGTTTGTCTTCCGCAACGAAGACCTGCTGCGCTTTACGGCAGATAAGTTCTCCATTCTGGAGAGCATCCATCATATTCAGAACGAAGAAGGCATCACCGCCACCCTGTCCATCGGCATCGGCAAGGGCGAATGCACCTTTGCACAGCTCTATGAGTTCGCTATGCTGGGCATCGAAATGGCCCTCAGCCGCGGCGGCGATCAGGTGGTCGTCAAGTCTCCCAAGCAGTTCGAGTTCTACGGCGGACGCACCAAGGAACTGGAAAAACGCACCAAGGTCAAGTCCCGTGTGATGGCCAACGCCTTGAAGCACCTGATCGACGACAGCTCCAACATCTTCGTGATGGGTCACCGCTTCTCCGATCTGGACAGTGTGGGCGCCGCCGCCGGTATCTGCGCCGTGGTGCGCAAACTGGGCAAGACCCCGTACTTTATCGTCAACCGGGATGTGACCTCTGCCGGCTCTCTCATCGATCATCTGGCAGCCCAGCCCCAGTACAGTGAATGCTTCATCACCGAGCAGGATGCCATCCTGCTGGCCGATCCCGCTTCGCTGCTGGTGGTGGTGGACACCTCCCGTCCCGAACTGGTAGAGGCCCCCGGCCTGCTGCAGTCGGTGCCCCGTGTGGCCGTCATCGACCACCATCGCCGCGCCGCCAGTTATATTGAAAATGCCGCCATCAGTGTGCACGAAACCTATGCCTCCTCCGCCAGTGAGCTGGTCTCCGAGCTGCTGCAGTATATCCTGACCCCGCAGGAACTGCTGAAGGCCGAAGCCGAAGCACTGCTGGCCGGTATCTATCTGGATACCAAGGGCTTTACCGTCAAGACCGGCGTGCGCACCTTTGAAGCTGCTGCCTACCTGAAGCAGATCGGTGCCGACACCGTTGCCGTGCGCCGGATGTTCAGCGGCGGTCTGGAAGGCTATGTGAAGAAGTACCAGATCATCTCCGCCGCCAACGAGGCCTATCCCGGCATCTCGCTGGCCGTGGTGGATATGGAAGTCGAGCGCGCCGTGGCATCCCAGGCCGCTGACGAAATGATCAATCTGGCCGGTATCCAGGGCTCCTTCGTGGTCTTTGGCGAAAACGGCGGCACCGTCATTTCCGGCCGTTCCTACGGTCAGGTCAACGTGCAGGTGGTGCTGGAAAAGATCGGCGGCGGCGGCAGCCTGAATATGGCCGGCGCCCAGTTCCCCACAGAAAAACCCGAGCAGGTAGAGCTCAAGCTCCGCGCTGCCATCGAGGAATACCTGCGTGAGTCCCATCCGCAGGACGTCAACGTATAATTGAAACACAACGCGATCAAAGGAGAAACACAACCATGAAAGTTATTTTGTTACAGGATGTCAAGGCACAGGGCAAGAAGGGTCAGATGATCGAGGTTTCCGACGGTTACGCCAGAAACTTCCTGTTCCCCAAGAAGCTGGCAGTAGAAGCCACCACCGATGCACTGAATGCCAAGAAGAACGCCGACGCCGCTGCCGCTCGCCGCATCGAGCTGGACAAGGCCGATGCCCGCGAGACCCAGAAGAAGCTGGAGACCATCAAGGTGGTCATCCGCGCCAAGGCCGGTACCGGCGGCCGCCTGTTCGGCTCCGTTACCACCAAGGAGATCAGCGACGCCCTGAAGGCCCAGTTCGGTCTGGACATTCCCAAGGGCAAGCTGCAGCTGGCTGATCCCATCAAGAGCTTCGGCACCTTCCAGGCCAAGGCCAAGCTGTACACCGACATCAGCGGCACCGTGACCGTACAGGTGATCGAGGAATAACAAACGCCTGCCGTCGGGCAGAGGAGGAACGCGATATGGATGAACTGTTCAGCAGACAATCCCCCTACAGCGTAGAAGCAGAACAGGCGGTACTGGGCTCTATGCTCATTTCGTCCGCCTGTGTTCCCGGTGTCATCGAGCAGCTGAAGCCGGAGGACTTTTATGTAGAGACCAACCGGCTGATCTTCGACACCATCAGCCAGATGTTCACCGAGGGCCGCCCCATCGACCCCGTGACCGTGCTGGATGAGATGAAGGCTGCCGGCTATAAAAATCACGCCAACCGGGAATATTTCCTGCAACTCATCGAAACCACCCCCAGCGCCACCAATGTAGAAGAATATACCGCCATCGTCCGCGGCAAGAGTATGCTGCGCGAACTGCAGCAGGCCTCTTCCGAGATCATCGATATGACCCGGCAGGAGGAAGAAGACCCCCAGACCATCGCCGATCTGGCCGAGCAAAAGATCTATGCCGTCCGTCAGGGCCGCGAGGTCAAAGGCTTTGCCTCCATCAACGAGGCCATCCGAGAGGTCTACGACCAGCTGGACGAACTGGCCGCAAACCCCGGCAAGCTGCCCGGTATCCCCACCGGCTTTTCCATGCTGGACCAGTACATCGGCGGCCTGAACAAGAGCGACCTGATCCTGATGGCCGCCCGTCCCGGTATGGGTAAGACCGCCATCGCCTTGAATATGGCCCTGCACGCCGCCCGCAAGAGCGGCAAGACGGTGGTCATCTTCCAGCTGGAAATGTCCAAGTCCCAGCTGGCCACCCGTTTGCTGTCTGCCGAAGGTTTCATCGACAGCAAAAAGCTGCGCATGGGCAACCTGACCGACGAAGACTGGCAGAAGATGGCCGACGCCACCACCCAGCTGAATCGTCTGTCCATCCTGATCGATGAAAACTCCGGCATCACCGTGCCCGAGATGAAGGCAAAGTGCCGCCGTCTGGGCAAGGATCTGGGTCTCATCGTCATCGACTACCTGCAGCTGATGCACAGCCCCAAGCACAGCGATAACCGCGTGCAGGAGGTGGCCGAGATCTCCCGTAGCCTGAAGATCATGGCCAAGGAACTGCAGGTCCCCGTTCTGTGCTGCAGCCAGTTGTCCCGTGGCCCGGAAAGCCGCAGCGACAAGCGTCCGATGCTGTCCGACCTGCGTGAATCCGGCTCCATCGAGCAGGACGCCGACATCGTTCTGTTCATCTACCGTGACGACTACTATAATAACGAGAGCGAAAAGAAAAACGCTGCCGAACTGATCGTGGCAAAGAACCGTCACGGCGAGACCGGCACCGTAGAACTCCAGTGGATGGGTCAGTTTACCTCCTTTGCCACGCAGGAGACCCGACATAATGAGCAGTAACCTGCTTTCCCGCGCCGATCTGCTGCCCGTGGGCGGCCGCGTGCTCTGCGCCCTCAGCGGTGGCCCCGACTCGGTGGCCATGACCCATGCCCTGTGCGCTTTGGCACCGGAACTGGGTCTGACCGTGGCTGCGGCGCACTTTGCCCACGGCCTCCGTCCGGAAGCCGCCGCGGCAGAGCAGACCCTTTGCCGCACCCTGTGCGAACGGCTGCATATTCCGCTGTTTTGCGGCAGCGGCGATACCGCCGCTTACGCCGCGGCGCAGGGCTGCAGTGCAGAAGAAGCCGCCCGGCATCTGCGCTATGCCTTCCTGCAGCAGACCGCTGCCGATTGGCAGGCCGATTGCATCGCCACCGGACATCATCGGGGCGATCAGGCAGAAACCGTGCTCTTTCATCTGTCCCGCGGCACCGGCCTTGCCGGTCTGCGCGGCATCCCGTCCCGCCGGGAGAACATCATCCGGCCGATGCTGGATACTCCCCGCGGAGATATTTTGACCTATCTCACCGAACACGGTCTGGACTGGGCCGTGGATCAAACCAATACCGACGAGTCCCTCAGCCGCAACCGCATCCGCCATCAGGTGCTGCCCCAGTTGGAATTGGCCCATCCCGGTGCCGAAGCCAACATCGCCGCCTGTGCCCGCCGTCTGGCGGTGGATGAAGATTGCCTGACCCGGTTGGCAGCCCAAGCGCTGCAGACGCAAACTGCCCCCGGTATGGCACGGGATGCCCTGCTTGCGCTGCATCCTGCCCTGCAGATGCGTGTGCTGCAGCAGTTGTATGCCGCAGCCGCTCCGGGCGAAAGCCTGCATCAGGTGCATCTGGATGCTGTTCTGGCCCTGTGCGCCAAAGGCAACCCCGGCCGCATCGCGTTGCCCGGTGACCTGTGGGCGCGGCTGGAATCCGGCCGCCTGACCGTCGGCCCTGCGGTGGAAGCCGCAAAGCCCTTTGCCCCGGTACTGCTGCAGCCGGAAACCTGGCAGCAGGTGGGGGAGTGGGAACTGTGCTTCACCGCAGATCCTGAGGCCAAAGGCTTCGCCTTTTGCCGCGACAGCATCGAGTTTCCGGTGCTGGTACGCCCCCGACAAGAGGGTGACAAGATCCCAATGGGCGAAAATGCCCGGCAATCCGTAAAAAAATTGTTAAATGCGAGCAAAATTCCGGTATTTGCCCGTGACAGTCTTCCAATTTTGTGCGATAATAAAGGGGTATTGGCGGTGGCCAACCTGCGTATGGATGCCACCCGTACTGCCGACTCCAAGAGAGAGAAAATTACATTGATTTGTAGGAGGATATAGAAATGGCATACGATATGAGAAACGACCTGCAGGAGACTTTGGTCAGCAAAGAAGAGATCCAGGCAACCGTCGCCCGTCTGGGTGCGGAGATTTCCCGCGATTACGAAGGCAAGAACCCCATCCTCATCACCGTGCTGAAGGGCGCCTTCATCTTTATGGCCGACCTGTGCCGTGCCATTACTGTACCTTGCACCATGGACTTCATGAGCGTATCCAGCTACGGCAGCGGCACCACCACCAGCGGCACCGTCCGTATCCGTAAGGATCTGGATGTGAACATCGAAGGCCAGCATGTCATCATCGTAGAAGACATTCTGGACAGCGGTGTGACTCTGTCCAATCTGATCGAACTGCTGAAGACCCGCAACCCTGCCTCTATGCGCCTGGTCACTCTGTTTGACAAGCCCGAGCGCAGAAAGGCCGAAGTCGCCATCGACTACTGCGGTATGCAGGTACCCGATGCATTCATCGTCGGTTACGGTCTGGACTATGATGAAAAGTACCGTAATCTCCCCGACGTTAGTATTTTGAAGCCCGAGGTGTACACCAAGTAACACCCGGAAGGAGGATAATTTGAACAAGCAAAACAACAACCGAAAGAAAAAGAATAAAGGCTTTGGCTTTTATGTCATCGTCTTTCTGGTACTGCTGGGCACTGTGGGTGTGCTGATGAAGAACGGCGGCTTCAGCGCCGGCGGCAGCAGCAGCGAAGTGATCCGCGATGCCAGTTATTCTGACATCCAGCAGTACTTCTTCGACGAAAAGGTAGAAAAGTTCGAGGTCTACGGCACCGAACTGACCATGGAACTGAAGGACGGCACCAAGGTGGAATACGTCTTGGCCGACTCCAATCAGCTGCGCGAAGATCTGGGCGAACTGATCGAAAGCCAGAAGCAGGCAGGCATCCTGTCCAGCTATGACTATCAGATGCCCGAAACCTCGCTCTTCACCCTCATCCTGCCTTACCTGATCCTCTTTGGCTTTATGCTGGTGCTGTACGTCTTCGTGGCAAGACGGCAGGGCGGTGGCGGCGGTGCCGCAAACTTCGGCAAGTCCCGCGCCAAACTGGCAACTCCCGGCCCCGACTCCCGCAAGGTCACCTTTGCTGACGTTGCCGGCGCCGACGAGGAAAAAGCCGACCTGCAAG
>JAFYMZ010000125.1 GCA_017548175.1 Clostridia bacterium
CAAGATCGTAGGCAATGCCGAGGTCAACCGCTTGACGGCCGGTTGTACCGGCATCAAGCGCACCACCGGTCAGCACCCCGGCGGTCTGATCGTTGTGCCGCAGGGGCGCTCGATCTATGAGTTCACCCCGGTGCAGCATCCTGCGGATGACCCCGATTCCGATATCATCACTACGCATTTTGACTTCCACTCTATCCACGATAACCTGCTGAAGCTGGACGAGCTGGGTCACGATGTGCCGACGCTGATCCGTCATCTGTGGGATATTTCCGGTATCAATCCCCAAAATGTTCCGCTGGATGATCCGGATACCATGCGTCTGTTTACCGATATCTCTCCCTTGGGCATCGAGACCGATGACATTCTGGGTCAGCCCGGAACGGCTGCCATCCCCGAGTTCGGCACCAAGTTCGTTCGCGGCATGTTGATGGACACTCAGCCCACCACCTTTGACGGTCTGGTGCGTATTTCCGGCCTGTCCCACGGTACCGACGTATGGCTGAACAACGCTGCCGACTACATCAAGCAGGGCAAAGCCACGCTGAAAGACGTTATTTGCGTCCGTGACGACATTACCACCCATCTGATCGAAATGGGTATGGCACCCAAGCAGTCCTTTACCATCTCCGAGGCCGTCCGTAAGGGCAAGGGTCTGAAGCCGGAGTGGGAAGAGGAGATGCGCGCCCACAATCTGCCCGACTGGTATATCGAATCCTGCAATAAGATCCAGTATATGTTCCCCCGCGCGCATGCGGCGGCATATACCATGATGTCTTATCGAATCGCATGGTTCAAGGTGCATCAGCCGTTGGCGTTCTATTGTACCTATTTCAGCAGCAAGCTGGATGCCTTTGATGCCGCCACAACGGCCAAGGGTGACGGCGAAATTGTCCGCAAGTATCGGGAACTGAAGGCAATGCCCAAGCGTACCGCGGTGGAAGAAGACCATATGACGGTGCTGGAAGTTTGCCACGAGTTCTGTAAGCGCGGTTTTCAGTTTGCACCGCTGGATATTTATCGCAGCGATATTAAGAAGTTCCGGATCGAGGGCAATACCCTGATCCCGCCGTTCTGCGCCCTGCCCGGTCTGGGTGAGGCTGCCGCACAGAGTATTGTGGAAGAGCGGAAAAACGGCCCGTTTATGTCCATGGAGGACATGATCCTGCGCTGTGACCGCGTCAGCCGCAGCATTGGCGAAGCCTTGGCTGCTGCCGGTGCGCTGGGCGATATTCCTCTCAGCAACCAGCTGAATCTGTTTGATGACCTGATGTAAGGAGAAACCTATGATGAAAAAGTATAAAAGCCTGCTGGTGTTGGTGCTGTGTCTGGCGATGCTGCCTGTGCTTACCGGCTGCACTGCGTCTATGACCTATCGAAAGGCTCATAATCTGTATAATACCGGTGATTATCTTGAAGCGATCGAGATTTTTGAGGAACTGGATGATTACAGCGACAGCAAGATCATGCTCGATGCCTGCTATTATGAACTGGGTAGGGAAGCGATGCTGGAAAAGCAGTGGCAGAAAGCCATTGACTATTTTGAAAAGAGCAACTACCATGGCGCGCCTGAAAAGATCCAGGAATGCAAGGATAAATTGGCACAGTGATGCGATGAAAAGGAACTCCGGTTGGGGTTCCTTTTTTGCGTGTTCATATGTGCGACCAAATGAAAAACTGCCTCGGAAATTTCCAAGGCAGTTGAATGTTGCAAGCAAATTACAGCTTTGCAAAGTATTTGATGGTACGGACCATCTGGGTGGCATAGGAGTTCTCGTTGTCGTACCAAGAGACCACCTGCACGTGATAGGTGTCGTCATCGATCTTGCTGACCATGGTCTGGGTGGCGTCGAACAGAGAGCCGTAGCTGGTACCCACGATGTCAGAAGAAACGATTTCTTCCTCATTGTAGCCGAAAGAGGGGGATTCCACGGCCTTCATTGCGGCGTTGATACTTTCCACGGTGATGTCCTTGCCCTTGACCACGGCAACCAGAATGGTGGTAGAACCGGTGGAGGTGGGCACGCGCTGGGCGGAACCGATGAGTTTGCCATTCAGTTCGGGGATGACTAGACCGATGGCCTTGGCGGCACCGGTGGAGTTGGGAACGATGTTCTGTGCAGCGGCACGACCGCGGCGCAGGTCGCCCTTCTTATGGGGAGCATCCAGAATCATCTGATCGCCGGTATAGGCGTGTACGGTGGTCATAATGCCGCTCTCGATGGGAGCGTAGTCATTCAGCGCCTTGACCATAGGAGCCAGACAGTTGGTGGTGCAGGATGCAGCAGAGATGATGTGGTCATCGGGGGTCAGAATGTGCTCGTTAACGCTGTAAACGATGGTCTTCATATCGTTGCCGGCGGGGGCAGAGATAACGACCTTGCGTGCACCTGCGTCAATGTGTGCCTGTGCCTTGACCTTGCTGGTGTAAATGCCGGTGCATTCCAGAACCACGTCAACGCCGAGCTCTTTCCAAGGCAGCTTGGAAGCATCCTGCTCTCTGCAGATCTTGATCTCTTCGCCGTCTACCAGAATGGCATCATCGGTGGATTCTACGATATGATCGTCATAACGGTGCTGGGTACTGTCGTACTTCAGCAGATAGGCGAGGATGGAAGGATCGGTCAGATCGTTGATGGCAACGATGCGGTAACCTTCTACGCCAAACATCTGACGGAAGGCCAGACGACCGATACGGCCGAAACCATTGATAGCAACTTTGATAGGCATAAAAACGCCTCCTTTTCAGAATAGTTCGAATTCTTTTATTCTACCACAATTTGTGAAAAATACAAGAGATGTCGATGAAAAACAACTGGAAAATTGACAAAATACGGAAAAACAAGGACTTGTTAAAAAAGTTTGTGTGAATTTTCGAAAAAAGAGGTTTACGATTGCGCACTAAAGTGTTAAAATGTAAAGTAAGAAAGTTATATAAGGAGGCCTTGTTATGCCCCGAGTTGGAAGAGTGGTAAGAGACGAGCATACCGACCGACTGTTTCAGGCGCTGAAGACCATGGAAACGCCGGACGAGTTCTATGCTTTTTTCAAAGATTTGTGCACGACCAATGAAATGATCGCCATGAAGCAGCGCTTTTGGGTCGCTGAACTTTTGGATGCCGGTTTTGTGTATTCCGACATCGTTGAGATCACCGGTGCCAGCACGGCCACCATCAGCCGCGTGAACCGCTGCCTGCAGACCGGTGAAAACGGCGGCTATGAGATCGCGCTGGAGCGCCGTAAGCTGTGGGATACCAAGGAATGATGGAACAGTCTTACACTGCTGTTGCAACGCTGTATGACCGGCTGAACGGGCCGGAGATCTATCAGCGGTTTGCAAGTCGCATCTGCCGCCTGCTGCGGCAAAAGGGCATTGCAGACGGCTTGGTGCTGGAACTGGCCTGTGGCACAGGCACCTTGGCCC
>JAFYMZ010000126.1 GCA_017548175.1 Clostridia bacterium
GCTTGCGGAAATGCTCCACCACCACATCCATGGCGGTATTCACCGCCGCCTTGGTATGGGCCGTGGGCTCTCCTACCACACGCGCCACATTGGATACATCCCCCCGCAGCGCGCCGGTGAGCTTGCAGCCGCACAGGCTCAGGCAAAGCACGACCAGCAGCAACAGCAGCAATCTGCGTTTGTGTTTCATCGAAAAGTCTCCTTTCCCGGTGGGTGGCCGCCTTACTGGGCCAGACCCACTTCCTGCAGGATGGCACCGGCAATACCCCGGGCCAGATCTTCCCAATACATATCCAGCATGGCGTTGTCTGCCTCATTGTCAATAAAGCCGATCTCCAACAGACAGGCCGGCATTTTGGTTCGGCCGATCACGGCATAATTGATGTTTTTATTGCCGGCAGTACCCCGCTTCACGCCGCGGTCGGTAAACCCGACCTGCGTCAGAGCATCCTGCATCCGCTGGCCCAGACTTTTCTCCCATTTGTCGGGTTCTTTGTCAATCCATACTTCGGCACCCTGTCCACCACCGGCGTTCCGATGGAAAGACACGAACATGCTGGCGCCGCTTTCATTGGCGTACTGGGCGCGTTCTGCCAGCTCGATGAAGGTATCATCCGCACGGGTATAGATCACCTTAACGCCCTGCGCTTCCAGCAGCGCGCCTACATCCAGCGCCATCTGCAGATTATCGTTTTTCTCCAGCCGCTTGTCCAACACCGCGCCGGAATCGTCGCCGCCGTGACCGGCATCCAAACAGATCACCAAGTCCCCCTCGTAGGGGTCCTGCTCCGGCCGGCCACAGCCGCCCAGCATCAAGGGCAGCAGCGCCAGCAGCAGGAACATCGCCGTCCATTTCATATTACTGTACCCCCGCCATGAAATCTTCATCGGTCAACGGCTTGTTCTGGCCGATTTTGTCCAGATATGCGGCCAGTTCCGCCTGTACCCACGCCAGCGTATTGGGCGTATCCTCTGTGATATAGAAGTCCTCGCCTCTGCCGTTTGCGTCATAGAGCATCACTTCCGCCCACATGTCTTGCTGGCCGTAATATTTCTCATTTTTATACAGGCGCAGGAACATATCCCCGGCACCGATAGAGCCGTCTACCACGTCTTTCTTCAGCGCTTCCACCAGGGACTCCAGTTTCTCCGGATGCTCATAGTCCACATACAGATCCACATTCTCGTACACGTCCGGATCCTTGGCCGTGTAATAGATATAGATCTTGGCGGCATCCAGCTTGCCCAGCTTGTTGAGGCCGCTGCGCTCCATCCGCTTTTCTGCGCCCTCACTCAGTTCATACAGCATACCGACAGGCGTAGAGGGATCCTTTACCAGATCTCTGTCCACACGCACATAATACTGGCGCTCGACACGTTTGCCATCTTTCAAAGTATAGCGCAGACGCACAGACTCAATAAAGCTGGTCTCGTAATCCACTTCCTGCTTCAGTTGTGCCTGCAGCGTTTTCTTCTGTGCCAAAATGGCCTGATGGATGCGGATATACTGCGCCGCTTCCTCCCGATCGGCATCCGTTTCCAGTTCGGTGGTCGTATCGTTGAAGGTGAAGGATACCAGATCATCCACATCGGGCGTCCAACGCTCCACACCCAGCACGTCCAGCTTGATGCACAGCACCACGGCCAACAGTGCCACTACAAAGGCAGCATAGCCGCGCCAATCCTTCTTGGCGAAAACGCGGAAGCTCTTTTTATGCAGCATCTTGGCAGAGAAGAAGCCGATGGTACCGCCCAGCAGCATACACAGCACGAAGCAAATGGCACCGCCGCTTCCCAATTGGCCGTAATCCAAACTGTCATAGCCAAAGAACATTCCCAGAAAACTGCCTTCGCTCAGCAGTACGAACAGTCCACTGCCCAGCATCAGGCTGCATCCCGCCGCCCAAACGTAAGTAAACAACGGACGCAGGAATTCAAACGCGATCATATCACCGGCAGATTCCGACTGCCAGCGGCGATACAGGAACAGTGCCAGCGCCGCAAATGCCACACCGGCCAGACCCAGCAGCAGCACGTAACCCCAATCGGTAAAGCGCACATAGCTGTGGATCTTGCTCATGCCGTTCATATATTCAATGCACTCGTTCCGGTTGTTCTCCAAGCCGTTATTCATAATGTAGACAAGGGGCGACCACTTGTAAAGCTGCACGTTAGAGGCAGTCATGCCCCACAGGAACAACGAGGCCAGCCAACGCAGTACGCTTTCTACCGTAACCACCAGGAAGTTAAAGATGCCGTACAGCACCGGCAGCATCAGCACCGTACCGGTGCCCACTGCGCACAAGGTAGCCAAGCCAAAGAAGAAGATGGCCACCAGCGTCGTGACCGCGATCCAAGTCAGCAGCGGAACGATGTCACCCACGGCATCGTTCACCACCTGCAGCACGGCAAAATAGCCGGCAACGATCAGGTTGGGACCCACGATAAAGCCCAGACCGGTGATAAAATTGGTTGCAAACAGCGTTTCTCTCCGCACCGGCAGCGCATGGAACAGATTCACGCTGCGGCTATTGTACAGGTACGAGTATACCGCCATGGCGATCAGACCGGCATAAAATGCAATGCCGGCAGCCGCGCCGTTGAGGCTCATGATCACACCGCGGCCGAAATAAAAGGTCTGGAAGTTCAAGCCGTTTCCAATGGATTCCGGTTCGTAATAATACCCGTTCAGCATATTGGGTGCGATCAGCATCCAAATGCCCAAATAACCTGCCCACAGGGGCCAATAACGGAAGGTCTGCTTCCGCCAGATGCCGAAATGGAACCAGTTACAGGAGAATTTCTTTGACAGCATAGTCTGCACCTCCCAACTCATAGATAAAGATCTCTTCCAGCGTCAAGGGAAGAATGTCGTAAAACACCGGCTTCAGCACGTCCATTCTGGCGTGCAGTTCTGCCTGGGTGCTGCGAATGATCATCGTGCGCAGACGGCCGGTGGTGGTTTCGTGCAAGATCTCCATACCGGACAGGTCAACCTCGCCCTCAAACACGGCCTGCACCTTAATCACAGTGTCCTGCAGCTCGCTCAGCGAGCGCTCTACCATCATTTTGCCCCGGTTGATGATGCCCACGTGGTCACATACATCTTCCAGTTCGCGCAGATTGTGAGAGGACACCAGCACCGTAGTGCCGTTGTCTGCCAGATCTGCCATCAGGATGCTCCACAGCTGGCGGCGCATCACAGGGTCAAGGCCGTCCACCGGCTCATCCAGCAGCAGATAGTCAGGCCGCAGGCTGATGGCCAGCCAAAACGCCGCCTGCTTCTGCATACCCTTACTCATCCGTCGGATGGGCATTTTTTCATTCAGCTCAAATACTTCTTTCAGTTTCTTATACCGCTCTTCGCTGAAACTGGGATACATATCTCGATAGAACTTCTTCATATCCAGAATGCTGGCAGAAGTAAAATGATACAGGTCATCGGGAATATACGCAATGCGGGACTTCAGTCCGGCATTTTCATAAACGGCCTGTCCGCCAAAGGTGACGCTGCCGCTGTCGGGACGGTATACACCGGCCAGATGCCGCAGCAAAGTAGATTTACCGCTGCCGTTGGGACCAACCAAACCATAGACACCGCCCTTGGGCGCGGTAAGGCTGATGCCATCCAGCGCGCGGAACCCTTCAAAGGTCTTTACCAGATCGCGTACTTCAATCATGCTGTTCCCCTCCTTTGATGTGAGAAATCAGGTCTTCCGTGGACACGCCCAAAAACCGCAATTCTTCCGCCGTTTTCTCCAGCGTCTCCCACAGGCTCTCCATTCGTTTCGTATCACCGGCCGTTTGCTTCAGCGCGAAACATCCCTTGCCGGGAATGCTCTGCACATAGCCCTCGTGCTCCAGTTCGCGGTATGCCCGCTGAATGGTATTGGGATTGATGGCCAGCCGGGCTGCCATCTCCCTGACACTGGGCAATTGTTCGCCCTCACGGATCCCGCCGGAGATGATCAGCTGCCGCATCCGGTCTTTCAGCTGCTCATAAATCGGCCGTGAATCCCGCAGATTCAGGTCAAACATAGGCCACTCCTTTCTTCAGAACGGGCACACCCGTCCTAACTGTACTAACTGTGTTAATACAGTTATACCACACCACATCCCATCTGTCAAGCACCTGCTCTCCATCAACGAAAAAAATCGCCCCGGAGGAAACATCCTCCGAGGCGGTCTGCTTACTGAATATCAATGTCCAACGGCGCATCGATCTCGTCAGACACATATTTTCCGTTCTTTTTCCGCTGCTTGACGCATTCGGTCAGCAGATACTCGATCTGTCCGTTCACCGACCGGAAATCATCCTCCGCCCAAGCGGCGATGGCGTCATACAGTTTTGCCGACAGGCGCAGCGGCACCTGTTTCTTCTCGCCGGGGGCCATGGGTTAATACAGGCTACCCGAGTTGACTAC
>JAFYMZ010000127.1 GCA_017548175.1 Clostridia bacterium
TCCAGTGACGCGGCTCAGCCGTCTGGCACCCAGCAGCGCCTCCGCAAAGGAAAGCATACCTTCTCGGGCCAGCAGAGCCATAGGCGGTTCGTCTGCCGCAAAATCACCTTCCGAACCGTAAATGCGTTCATTCAAGTCCGGATAATCGGTAGAATCATGCTTTAATTCAAAAGCCTTTTCGATCATATCCTGATCGGTAAGGAAGTTCAACACATCCAGCACCGGACGGACCTTTGCCTGTTGCAGCAATGTGAATGCATGATACACTTGCGACTGTGCCTCGGCATTGACCGAGAACAAACCGGCAAACTGATTGTCAATGGCAACGAAAACGCCACGCTTGACCTTTCGTCCCTCCGTTACGGTGATACCAAAACGATTCAGGAACATCACCGTTCCTACCAAAACGGTATGGCCCTCGATTTCTGCAACGATGCCGCCGCTTTCGTAAAACTTCTGATGCTGTACCTTCGCAGGGAACGTATCCTGCTCTCTCGCAAAATCAGAAAAAGCCTTGCCGATTCCGCCGCCCAAGAATACCATCACACCGGCAACATAGCGAATCACCGTAGCAACGTCCTTGTCAAAAGGAGATACCACTTTCATGCCCGTGATCTTCATCGTTCCCATCGGGTAAATATCCCGATCGCACAAAATGGCAAATCCGGTCTTGCTGATCACCTTGGCGCACTGTCCGTTCACCAGCATACAACCCGAAGCAAACAACTGCTTTCCGATTTTTCTTGCAGCCGGTGCCGATGCCAAAATCAATCCGCCGGATACCGCAACCGCACTCAATGCTGCAAAGTACCAAGGCAGCAACATCCATTTTTGCTGCTCAAAGCCGATCACAACGGCATAAATCACAGTCAAAACGATAAGCAGCGGAGAAAACCACAGTGATGCCTCTTCTCCCCGATCCGGACGTGCAATGGTACGGAAATCAGGCTCTGCGCCATCATGGCTTTTTACGGCAACCCGGTTTCCTACATAATCACTGCATACCTTGATACCGGCGGGCATTGCGCCTACCATCGCCGTCTTGAAACCACGGCGCACCGTGATCATACGGTTTCGTTTTTGACGCAGTGTAAAGAAGCAGCTGAGGCAAGCCAATGCGCAAAATCCGTTTCCGCCGGAAAACTCCGGCAGACAGATCGACCACACACCGTGTGTCATTGCCGCCGCACACTGGAAAAACACCAGACTGTCCAAACTTGGACGCAGCATCAACAACCGACGGAAGCCGGACCACTGCACTTCCCAACTGAGCACCATACAAAGCAGCAAACAGACGCAAGCCACTATAACCGGAATTCTCGCATCCGGCAAAGTGGGCAACGGCACCGCGCCCGCATCGTAAAACATCAGATACAAAGCCGTTGCCACAAACGGCAACATCAGCAGCAATCTGGATACCGATCGTCGGATTTTCTTCTGCAGATACCGTACGGTATCCGCAGGATCTTCCCGGTCATACCGAATGCAATCATAGGGAATATTCCGAGGTGTTTCCGGCCGGTCTTCTTCCGCCTGGGCCCGACGCGCAACTGTTTTGGCAGTTTTATCAGTCTTTGCGGCCTTTTCAGCCTTTTTTTCTTTTTGTTCTTTTTTCTTTCGTTTCCGGCCGCTTCGTTTGGGTTTCTCCGCATCGGACGCAGGCATTCCCTCAACAGGGTCTTCATCCTGCTCCACCTCTGTCAGTTCATCTTTCCACTGAGCAAAGGCTTCGGTTTTCCAGATGCCGGTTCCCGAGGATGACGGTTTCTCATCCTTCGATTCCTGGCCGATGGACTTGCGCTCTTCCCGGACTTCTTTGATGATATCATCCAAAGAAAGCGTCGTGTCCCGGTTTTCTTTGCGTTCCACGGGTTCCCCCCTGTTTATCCACGCTGACGGCAAACCTCGCTCAGCAGCACAGCTGCGGCATTGGAGGCATTCAACGAATTGATCTTACCCTTCTGAGGAATGCTAATGATTCCATCTACGGTATCACGAACCAACTTACTCACGCCATTCCCCTCAGAACCGATGACCAAAGCACAAGGCATCGTCAGATTGGTTTCCCAAAGAGTCTGGCCATTCATATCTGCAGCAAACACAAACAGACCCTTCTTCTGCAGTTCCAGCACGGCGGTCTGCATATTGGCACACTTAGCCACAGGCAGATACTCCAGCGCACCGGCAGCAGACTTGGCACAAGCCGCATTCAAACCGGCACTGCGATGACGGGGCACTACCACACCATGTGCGCCCAGCACTTCAGCGCTGCGGATAATGGCGCCCAGATTGTGCGGATCGGTAATGCCGTCGCACAGCACGACCAGCGGATCTTCACCGCGGCTTGCAGCCAGCTCCAGAATATCGTCGATGGTCTTGTATTCTGCAGCTGCACACTGTGCCATCATACCCCGATGTGCACTGGTAATAGTCATCTTGTCCAACTTGCGGCGATCACACCACTGCACGGCAATACCGGCTTCTTTTGCCATTGCCAGAATGTGCTGTACACCCTGCACACCTTCTGCCAAAAAGATCTTGTCCATAGGACGGCCGCTGCGCAGTGCCTCGGTAATGGCGTTTCTGCCCTCAATCAGAGTGGTATTCTCCTGCTCGGCAGGAATATCCGCATGATCCATGCTCTCCATTGCAGCAAATGCGCTGCGAGGAGCCTTTGCGGGACGAGGACCGCGGCGATGGTGATCCTGCGGCTTTCTGCCGGAACGCTTTTCATCAAACTTCATATTAAAACACTCCTGTTCGTGGTGCGATTCGATTTCGACATAACTCGATAGTATAGTATAACATATATTTTTCTTTATGAAAAGAGAAGCGGAAGAAAAAATCTTCCGCTTCCATCCCCCATTTTTACACCAAAGGCAACGGCTGCCCAACCCAAGCCTGATGCAGCAGCTGCACGCCCTGCTTCGCGTGCACTTCCTCTACGATCAGCGAAATCGTCCGATCTCCGGATGTGATATACGGCACAGGGATCCCATTTTCCGTCAGCAAAGCTGCCGCTTGCGCCGCAGCACCCAACGGATCCCGCAAATCACGCCCCACCAGCGAAAGCTTCACCATTTTTCCGGACACATTTGCATCCGCAAACAAACTGCGCAATTCTGTCAGGATGCTGCAAACGGTTTCCCGTTCGGTTACCGGTGCAGAAAAGCAAACCCGGTCTCCTTGTGAAAGCAAAATCACATCGGTACGGATCTTTGCCTGATGCAGTGCCGTCAGCACCTTTGCCACCCGTTCTCCGCCGGAGATTCCGGACAATGTCACTACACAAATGGGTTTATCGCTCACCACACCGCTGATGTATCGTTCCAAAGGCGCCTGCGACACTTCCGTACCTGCACTTCCGGAAAAACTACTACACACCTGCAGCGGTACGCGATACATCTTCGCCAGTTCTACTGCTCTGGGATGCAGCACTTTTGCCCCCACTGCCGCCATTGCTTCCATCGTATCGTAAGAAATCTGCCGATAGCACTGTGCCTCCGGGATCATCCGCGGATCGGCGGAGTACACGCCTTCCACGTCGGTATAGATCCGGCAGAGATCTGCCTTCAGTGCCGCTGCAAGCGCCACCGCCGAAGTATCTGATCCACCGCGCCCCAAGGTTGTGATGTCCCCCAACACGTCCACGCCCTGAAATCCTGCAATGATCACCACCTTTCCCCTTTCCAATTCCCGTCGGATGCGTTCGGTATCTACCCGCAAAATCCCCGCATCTCCGTGACAGCTATCCGTTTGAATCCCGGCCTGCCATCCGCAAAGAGAACACGCGGGACATCCTTGTTTCTGCAACTCCATTGCCAGCAATGCCATAGAAGTCTGTTCCCCTACAGCCAACAACACATCCTGCTCTCTACCGTCCGCTTCCGCAGAGACCTCTGCGCCCTTTTTCACCAAAAGATCCGTGGTATTTCCCTGCGCCGACACCACTACAACGACCTGCATTCCCGCGTTCTTCTGCTGTACAATGCGTTCTGCCGCCGCAGACAGACGCGCCGTATCTGCCACCGATGTACCACCAAACTTCATAACGATCAGCATAGAATCTCCTCCTGTCCCCTGTGCTATGTCTCAGTCTCAATAATACAGTATATCCCCCAAGCATTCTTCCTGTGACAAGCGGCTTTTCTTTTGTAAAGCACTTCGACATTACAGCGCATATTTTCAAAAGAATTCCATTCTATTTTTACATCTATCCAAATCCAAAACTTAGGTCTTGGCACATGCGTTTGTTTATGGTATGATAAATGCAATCACTCCTGCGGTTTTCCCGCAAGTTCAGCGATAGAAAACCCGGAAAGGAAGCATATGATGAAACTGATTTCTTGGAATGTTAACGGCCTTCGCGCCTGTATGGGAAAAGGATTTCCCGATTTTTTCGCAGCAAGTGACCCTGATGCACTGTGCCTGCAGGAAACCAAACTGCAGCCCGATCAGATTTCTTTAGACACCCCCGGCTATCACCAATACTGGAACAGCGCCGTTAAAAAAGGCTATTCCGGTACCGCAGTCTTTACCAAGCAGCAGCCGATCTCCGTATCTTACGGTCTTGGCATTCCCGAGCACGATCAGGAAGGTCGCGTCATCACCTGTGAATATCCCCGCTTCTTTCTGGTGACAGTATATACACCCAATTCACAGCGCGGTCTGACCAGACTGGACTACCGCATGGAATGGGAAGATGCCTTCCGCCGGTATTTGCTGGAGCTGGATGCAAAAAAGCCCGTCATCGTTTGCGGCGATCTGAATGTGGCCCACCGGGAAATTGACCTCAAGAATCCTAAAAGCAATACGCAAAGTGCCGGTTTTACTCCGCAGGAACGCGAAAAGATGTCCCAGCTTTTGGACAGCGGATTTACCGACAGCTTCCGTTTCGTTCACGGCGATGTGACCGGCATCTACAGTTGGTGGTCTTATATGTTCCACGCACGCGAGAACAACGCGGGTTGGCGTATTGACTATTTTCTGGTCTCCCGCCGGTTAGAACCTGCCATCTCCGGTGCCGAAATCCTCACGGATGTAATGGGCAGCGACCACTGCCCCGTCGTTCTGGAATTGGACGAAGAAAAACTGCGCGGAATAAATTAACAACACGTTCATAAAAACACCTTGCAAATACATCCAATATGCGATATTATGTTAAGCATATCTACTTATCATATTTGTGGAGGTGTTGCCGATGAAAAAACAACCCAAAAAGCGAACGAAATTGAAAGATCGCATACTGCCCACCTACACCCGCGGCGAAGAGATCTTCAATATGGTGACGCACATTGTTGGCGGCGGTCTGGGTGTTGTAATTTTGGTGCTTTGCGTCATTTTCTCCGCCATTCATCGAGACCCTTGGGCCATCGTCGGCAGCGCAATTTACGGTGCCAGTATGATCACCCTGTACACGATGTCCAGCATCTATCACGGATTGCATCCCGAAAAGGCGGCTACCTCCAAAAAAGTGATGCAGATCCTGGATCACTGCACCATTTATTTTCTAATTGCCGGCACCTATACCCCCATTCTGTTTACCGATATCCGTGAAATCTCTCCCCTGTGGTGTTGGATCATCTTTGGCATTGTCTGGGGTTGCGCCGCATTGGCCACCACACTTACCGCCATTGATTTGAAGAAATACGCCGTCTTTTCCATGGTATGTTATCTGGCAATGGGCTGGTGCATTATTCTGGCGCTGGACATCGCCATTGCAGCCATTCCCCTGCCCGGTCTGTTATGGATCCTCGCCGGCGGTATCGCCTACACCTTGGGCGCCGTGCTCTTCGGTTTGGGACAAAAGATTCGCTATATGCACTCGATTTTCCACATCTTTGTGGTGCTGGGCAGCCTCTTCCAATTCTTTGGCATCTTTTTCTATGTAATTTGATAAAATGCAAAAAAGGTCCGCCTTTCTCTCGAAAGGCGGACCTTTTTATGTACTTACACTTGCACTTCAGACTGTGCTTCCAGATTCTTTTTTGCCGTAGACAGCATAAGTTTGATGCGATTCAGCTGATTGACTTCGCTGGCGCCGGGATCGTAATCCACCGCCACAATATTGACCTTGGGATACCGTTTCTTCAGCGCCTTGATGACGCCTTTACCCACAACGTGGTTGGGCAGACAGGCAAAGGGCTGGATACAAACGATATTGGGCGCACCGGTCAAAATCAGTTCTGCCATCTCGCCGGTAAGGAACCAGCCTTCGCCGTACTGATTACCGATGGACAGGAAGGGTTTCGCCAGTTCCGCAACCTCTTCAATGGGCATCGGTGCTTCAAACCGCTTGCTCTTTTCCAAGGCATCCAGTGCCGGTTTCCGCAGCGCACGGACGGCAGCAATACCGGCCTTTGCCACGGCTGCAGACTTCCAGGACTTACCCAAAAACTCATGCTGGTATTCGCCGTTGTACAGACTGTAGTTCATAAAGTCCATCAGGTCGGGCACAACTGCTTCGGCACCCTCCTGTTCCAGCAGATCCACCAGATGATTGTTTGCCAGCGGCATATATTTGACCAAAATCTCGCCAACCACACCCACGCGAGGCTTCTTCATATCCTCGTGAATGGGTAACTTATCAAATGCCTCTACCAGCGCATGGCAAACCTTTTTATAGGTCCACTTGCTCTTGGGATCGATTAGCGATTCCACACAAATGTCACGCCATTGACGGTGCAATGCATTGGCCGAACCGTGGAACATCTCGTAGGGCCGTACCCGATACAGGCATCGCATAAACAAGTCGCCGTATACGATGCAGCGAGCTGCATCCAGCAGCATCTTCGGCGGCAGTTTAAAACCTTCGTTTTTCTCCATGCCGTTGGCATTCAGAGAAATGACCGGAATGTGCGAATATCCCACCTTGTCCAGTGCACGGCGGATAAATCCCACATAATTGCTGGCGCGGCAACAACCGCCGGTCTGCGTCATAATGATCGCCAAGCGGTCCGTATCATACCGACCGGAAAGCACCGCCTCCATGATCTGTCCTACCACGGTAATGGACGGGAAGCACGCATCGTTATTGACAAACTTCAGACCCATATCAATGGCGCTGCGATTATCATTATCCAGCACCACCGCGTTAAAGCCGTAATGCTTCACGACGGGCTCCAGCAGGTCGAAGTGAATGGGACTCATCTGCGGTGCCAGAATGGTATATCCGGCATTGTGCATTGCCTTGGTATACTCCGTCCGGCGATATGCGACCCGGCCTTCCTTGCGCGCTACACCCTGCTCTTTTCGCTGGTTCATCGCCGCCAGAAGGCTGCGGATACGAATGCGTGCCGCACCCAGATTGTTGACCTCGTCGATCTTCAGCACGGTGTACAGTTTGTTGCTATTTTCCATGATCTCATTGACCTGATCGGTGGTGACCGCATCCAAGCCACAGCCAAAGGAGTTCAGCTGAATCAGTTCCAGATCCTCTCGCTGAGAAACGAACTCCGCTGCCGTATACAAACGAGAATGATAGACCCACTGGTCATTGGCGCGCAGGGGACGCATCGGTTTGAAGTTCACCGGCAGGCTATCCTCGGTAAATACCGTTAAGCCGTAGGAAGCGATCATTTCCGGAATGCCGTGATTGATCTCCGGATCCAGATGATAAGGACGGCCGGCCAGCACAATGCCGCGACCTCCCTGCTGCTCCATCTGCTGCAGCAAACGCTTTCCTTCCGCGTGCACATCGGCTTTCGCCTGTTGCTGCTCGATCCACGCTTTTTGCACCGCGGTCTTCACCTGTGCCGCAGGGATCCCCCACTCTTCATCACACAGACGTACCAAACGGTCGGTGGCCACTTCCTGATTGGTAAAGGCGATAAAGGGGCGCACATAATGCACATCACCGTCGGCAACTGCTTCCACATTATTTTTCAGGTTCTCCGGATAGGATACCACAATGGGGCAATTGTAATGATTCTGCGCATCCGCCGTCTCCTTTCGCTCAAAGAATACGCAGGGATGGAAGATCGTCTTAATGCCCTGACGCACCAGCCATTCCACATGGCCGTGTGCCAATTTTGCGGGATAGCACTCCGACTCCGAAGGGATGGATTCCATACCCAGTTCGTAAATCTTTCGGTCAGACATCGGAGACAGAACGACCCGGAAGCCCAGTTCCCGGAAGAACGTGGCCCAGAACGGATAGTTTTCGTAGAGATTCAATACCCGAGGAATGCCGATCTCGCCTCGCGTGGGATTTTCCAACGGCGCATAATCAAACATCCGCTGCAGCTTATAGGCTACCATATTGGGCGCCTTTTTGCTTCCGCCGCCACCGGCACCCCGTTCGCAGCGATTGCCGGTAATATGCCGTCGGCCACCGGGGAAGCCGTTGATGGTCAGCATACAATTATTTGCACAACCGCCGCAGCGCGCCGTATTGGTAGTATACGTCAGCGAGATCATATCCTCCAGCGGCAGCATCACAGTCTGCTGACCGTGATACCGGTTTCTTGCCAGCAGTGCAGCACCGAACGCACCCATAATGCCGGAAATATCCGGGCAGACGGCTTCCACACCGGCAATTCGCTCAAAGGCGCGTAACACGGCTTTATTATAGAACGTACCGCCCTGTACCACCACGTGCCGGCCAAGTTCTCTGGCATCTGCCAGTTTGATCACTTTGAACAGCGCGTTTTTAATGACGGAATATGCCAAACCTGCGGAAATATCCGATACCTCCGCGCCTTCCTTCTGCGCTTGCTTCACGTTGGAGTTCATAAACACGGTGCAGCGTGTACCCAGATCCACAGGATTTCTGGCGAACAAAGCCTCCTGTGCAAAGTCCGGTGCCGAATATCCCAGCGAGGCGGCAAAGTTTTCAATGAACGATCCGCAACCCGAGGAGCAAGCCTCGTTCAGCATGATATTATCTACGGCGCCGGTCTTCAGCTTGATGCACTTCATATCCTGTCCGCCAATATCCAGCACACAGTCTACATCTTCGTCAAAAAATGCGGCCGCCGTACAATGGGCAACGGTCTCAACTTCGCCCTCATCCAGCGAAAAAGCCGTCTTCAGCAAACTCTCACCGTAACCGGTGGAGCAGGATCGGGCGATTTTTGCCGTAGGCGGCAATTTCTCCTTCAGTTCCCGAATGGCATCCTGCGCCGTCTTAATGGGATTGCCCTGATTGTTTGCATAAAAACTATAGAGCAACTGACCTTCCGTGCCGATCAGTGCCATCTTTGTGGTGGTGCTGCCGGCATCGATGCCCAAGAAACAGGCACCTTCGTAACTTTCCAGATGGCCCTTCTCTACCACCGCAGTGTTGTGACGGGCGCAGAACGCCTCGTATTCTTCCTTTGACACAAACAACGGATCCAACCGCTTGATTTCAAAATCCATCGTCACACCGGCATCCAGCGCTGCGATCAGCTCGTCCACCGGCTTATCATTGGCATCCTCTGCCTCCAATGCCGCGCCCATTGCCGCAAACAAATGCGAATCTTCCGGATCCACCGTCGTTTCCGGGGTCAGGTTCAGCGTACGGATAAACGCCTTTTTCAGTTCCGGCAAAAAGTGCAGCGGACCGCCCAAAAATGCAACGCATCCGCGGATCGGCTTTCCGCAAGCCAAGCCGGAAATCGTTTGGTTGACCACCGCCTGAAAAATCGAAGCCGCCAAATCGCTTTTGGCCGCGCCTTCATTGATCAGTGGCTGAATGTCCGTTTTTGCAAACACACCGCAGCGTGCCGCAATGGGATAGATCTGGGTATAATTTGCCGCTTCATCATTCAAACCGGATGCATCGGTCTGCAGCAGCGCTGCCATCTGATCGATAAACGAACCGGTACCGCCGGCACAAATGCCGTTCATTCGCTCTTCCAAGCCACCCTGGAAATAAATGATCTTGGCATCCTCGCCGCCCAGTTCAATGGCCACATCGGTCTGCGGGGCCACCTTCTTCAGCGCCGTGGCAACTGCCACGACTTCCTGCACAAAGCCGATGCCCAATGCCTTTGCCAGATTAATAGAGCCGGAACCGGTAATTTTTGCACGCAGTGCAAAGTCGCCCAGTTTCTGCCGCGCCTCACGCAACAGGTCTGCCAATGTTTCCTGTGTGCGCGCACAATGACGCCGGTACTCTCCGTAACAAGTTTCTTCTTTTTCATCCAGGATCACCAGCTTTACCGTGGTAGAGCCGATGTCAATACCTGCTTTATAGTGTTTCATATCCAGTCCCTCATCGTTTGAGTTTAACTAATATATATCTTTATTATTTCTATTATAGAACTATAGACGCTCGTTTTTATGAATAAAATGTGAATAAACCGCATTTTTAACTAAGGTCCGGTAAAGATTTGCATATAAAAACGGCCGTGCAACCCAAGTTGCACGGTCGTCTGTTTTTCTCTTAATATTCGATTTCTTTTTCCTCGTTGGCATGCTGTGCGCCGAACTTTTCCAAATTCTCACGGATGATCTTTTGCTGCCGCTTGCGCCAACGCTTGGGTGCAGTCACCTTCAAAATCAGCAAAAACACCGCAAATCCGGCAGTCACGCCAAAACTCACCGCAGGATAATCCTGCAGGAAGCACAAAACCTGTGCCAAAACCACAATTTTAGACTGAACCATTACATAGGCATCCGTTGTAGTTCCATCGGTCAATTTGACCTGTGTACCGGATGCCACAAACACACCTTGGTATGTATCCTGTTCAGGCAGGTAAACCACGTCACCCATCTGCGGCATCAGTTCACGATCCAAAATCACCACATCGCCCCGGCTGACACCGCCGGTCAGACTGTTGTCTGCCACGATACGCAATCCATATTGCAAGTCAAAGGGCTGCAGGTTGGTCATGCCGGCAGAAATGCCGCAGCACAGACCCATAAACAAAAACACAAGTATGATCAAAATCACAACAATGGGTTTTACTTTTTTCTTCGTTTCCACGGTGTCACCTCCCGGTTCTTATATTCTACCATAAATGCAAAGTTTTGGCAACGAAAATCCGCCAAGCCAGCAGAACGCGTTTACTCAAACAGTTTTTTCAGCGACTCCGTATAGGGCGGACGCGCAATGCCCTTTTCGGTAATAATGCCTGCAATCAGGCTATGGTCGGTCACATCGAACGCAGGGTTAAATGCTTTACACCCGGCCGGTGCCATAGGTTCGCTGTACCACTTGGAGCGGATTTCCTCTCCGTCACGCTCTTCGATGGGGATGTCCGCACCGGTCGCCGCATTCAGGTCAATGGTGGTTGTGGGGCCACAGACATAAAAGGGCACGCCGTAATATTTCGCCAGAATCGCAACGCCGGAAGTGCCGATTTTATTGGCCGTATCACCGTTGGCCGCCACACGGTCACAGCCTACCAGACAGGCTTGTACCCATCCGTTTTTCATCACCATCGAGGCCATATTATCACAAATCAGGGTCACATCCACACCGGCGCGCTGCAATTCAAAGGCCGTCAGTCTGGCACCCTGCAGCAGCGGGCGGGTCTCATCGGCAAACACCTTAAAGCCATAACCCTGCTCCTGACCCAGCAAAATGGGACCCAGCGCCGTTCCATACTTCGACGTGGCAATGGGGCCGGCATTGCAGTGAGTCAAAATGCCGTCACCGGGCTGCAGCAGCGAAAGACCGTACCGGCTGATCTTTTCATTCTGCGCAATGTCCTCCTGATGGATCGCCAGCGCTTCCTCCCGCAGCATTGCCACCAACTCCGCTACCGGCAGATGGGCGTTTGCTTTGGCACAGGCATCCATCCGGTTCAGCGCCCAAAACAAATTGACCGCTGTAGGACGGGACGATGCCAGATAGTCACACAGTTCCTTCCATTTGGGATAAAATGCCGCAAAATCAGATGCTTCCCGCAGCTGCCGTGCCGCCAAATAGGCACCGTAACCGGCTGCAATTCCAATGGCAGGCGCACCGCGCACCTGCAGGCTATGAATGGCGTGCCAGATCTCCTCCATGGTTTTCAGGCTGCGATATTCAACTTTACCCGGCAGCAACGTCTGATCCAGAATCACCAGCGCGCCGGCGGCGTCATCCAAACGATTGGGCTCCAAATGTTCCATAGGTTCACCTCAAACTTGATCTTTTCTCATTTTGACCCATTTGGATAAAAAAATCAAGTAGGGGTTTGTCATTTTCTTCAAGATGTGATACAATAGTGCAGACCCATATTAACCCGTTTCAAAGGAGTATTTTTTATGGCATTTGGTTTTATTCGAGATGAAGCCGATTTAAAATATTTGATCCTGTTTGCCCTGCGCTTTTTCCCCTATGCGATCACCGAAGCCGATCTGCTGGATGCCGTCTTTGTTGACGAAGCCTTCGGTTATTTCGAGTTTTCTCAGGCGTTTGCCGAACTGCAAACCGATAAGTTTGTCAGTTGTCTGGAAAGCGGCGGCGAAAAGCAGTATCTGCTGACGCCCGCCGGCAGCGAGATCATCGGCGAGATGGCTTCTTCCCTGCCCCGCAGCGTCCGCGACAAGGCTGAACATGCCGCCCTGCGCATCATTGCCAAGGCACGCCGGGATGCTTCCATTCAGGCAAGCCATCGGGAAAACGCAGACGGCACCTTTACCGTTGACTTGGCCGTATTGGACGGCGAGACCCAGCTGTTTGGCTTGTCTATGATGGTCTATACCGCCAGACAGTGTGCTATGATCGAGCAAAACTTCCGTCAGCACGCCGAGGCAATTTACGCACAGATCCTCACCACCGTTTCTACAAGTCCCGATACCGAAGAATAAATCAACACCACACCGAAGGGAGTATTTTTCTATGCACGCTGCTGATATCAACAACATCGTCGTTGCCGGTGCCGGCACGATGGGCGCCTCTATGGCCCAGATTTTTGCAAAATACGGCTGCAATGTCATTCTGTACGATATTGCCGAAGCCGCTTTAGAGCGCGGCCGCAAACTGGTTCAGATGAATCAGGTCAGCCAGATCGAGTCCGGTGACCTGACCGCCGAAGAATCTGCCGAGATCCAGTCCCGCCTGCGTTTTACGCTGGATAAATCCTGCTTTACCGCCTGCGATATGGTGGTGGAGTCCATTCTGGAAAATCTGGAGATCAAGCAGAACTTCTGGGAAGAAGTCTCCCGACTGGCACGCCCCGATTGCATTCTGGCCACCAACACCTCCGGCCTGTCCATCACCAAGATCTGCGAGCGCGTAGTCGGCCCCGAGCGTTTTTGCGGTATGCATTGGTTCAACCCCTCTCACATCGTTCCTCTGATCGAGGTCATCAGCGGTGACAAGACCGATCCCGCCGTTGCCGATGTGGTCTTCGCCTTCTCTCAGCGCATTGGCAAAAAACCCATCTATGTCAAGAAAGACGCCCTCGGCTTCATTGCCAACCGTCTGCAGGCTGCCATCCTCCGCGAGGCACTGTACATCAAGGAACAGGGCATCGGCGATTTCTCCGACATTGACGGCGCCATGAAATACGGTCTTGGCTTCCGTTATGCCTGCCTGGGTCCCTTTGAGGTAGTAGACCAGGGCGGTCTGGATATCCATCACCACATTGCCACCTATCTGTGGGAAGACCTGGCCGATGATAAGTACCCCTCCGGTCTGTTTGAGGAGATCTATCAGGCCGGCAATTACGGTGTAAAATCCGGTGCCGGTTTCTATGACTACAGCGACGGCAAAGCCGATGTGGCCATCAAGAACCGCGATGCTATGTATCTGGCGATGGCCAAAGCAAAAATCACCGATATTACCGCTGAATAAGCAGCACATAACAGAACCCCCTCCCAAATCGGGAGGGGGTTCTGCTGTTTACAGTTGTTTTTTGTTAAAAACCGGGATACTTGCAGCAATCCATATAAATCCCGTCACCAGCGTGATCACAATGGCTGCCGTGTATGTATCCACATCTGCCGCGCCGTAAATCAGTGCGTTTCCGTCTGTCAAAAATGTGGGCAGATATTTTCCTGCTTTGGGGATCAATCCAACAAGATAGGCCGCGAATACAACGCCGCCCGTTCCCACCAGTACACCGGTATTGGAATTGAACACCATAGACAGCAAGATCATCAGCGCGATCACCCACAGGCCAAACAGCCACCAGCACACAACGGAAAACCCAAGGTTCTGTGCCACGGCATTGTCCCAAAAATATGCATTGTAGCCATAGGTGATGGCAAAACACATCCAATAGCAAACCGTCCACAAACCCGTCAATATCGCTGTCTTTGCGACAATCACCCGATGGCGCACCAAACCTTTGGTCAAGGACAGCACCAGTGTACCCGTCTGATACTCTTTTGTAAAAATGCTGCTTTCCATCAGGATGAACACAATGAGCGCCATGGGAATATTTTTAAAAAACTGTACCCACGAATCCATTGCGCTGACCGTGACATCGGTCACTGTCATTCCGCTTTCTGCCAAAGAATCCGCCATCATTTCCAGCATCCACGGCGTCAGTTTCGCCACCGCCGGATTCATAATGCCAAACAGCACGAACACGAGTCCGAGGATCACCAGTTTTCCGGAGCGGATGTGCTCTGTACCTTCTTTCCGCATAAACGCAAGCAACGATCTCATTTCCGGGCCACCTCCATAAACAAGGATTCCAGTGTCGGTTCTGCCCGTTCCAATTTCAGCATCGGAATGCTTTGATCTGCCAAAAAGCGCATTACGTCAAACGCAGTGACATCCCGTTCCGAAAAGACCAGCCGGTTCTTCCCCGTTTGGCGCACGGCAGGAAATGCCTGCAGGATCGCCGGCAAATCTTCTTCCCGCTGGGTTTCCAGCAGATATTCTTCCTGTTGGAACTGCTTCTTGATGTCCGACAGTTTTCCCTGCACGCAGATCTTTCCGTTGTCCAAAAAGGCCACATCGGTACAGATGCGCTCCACATCGGAAAGAATATGGGTCGAAAACAACACCGTTGTCCGGTCACGCACAGAAAGCAAAATATCCAGAATCTCTTTTCTGCCTATGGGATCCAGCGCAGAGGTCGGTTCATCACAAATCAGCAGTTTCGGACGGCTGAGCAATGCCTGTGCAATGCCCAATCGCTGCTTCATACCACGGGAAAAGCCCTTGATACGATGCTTCTCTGCCCCAAGACCCACCAGCTCCAGCAACTCCTTACTGCGCGCTTCACACTCTGCCCGCTGCATTCCGGTCATTTCTCCGCAAAAGCGCAGATATTCCGGCGCCGTCATAAAGGCATAAAACTCCGGCACATCGGGCAGATAGCCGATCAGCCGATTGGTTTCCGTTTGACCGTAAGTCACCGGTTTTCCGTCAACGAGGATCTCGCCGGCGTCGGCTTTCAGCAGACCCAACACCGTTTTCATCGTCGTGGTCTTACCGGCACCGTTTTTCCCCACGAACCCAAAAATGCTGTGTTCGGGGACCGACAGATCCAATCCGTTCAGAACAGACTTGTCACCAAATCGTTTATGCAGGTTTTTGATGCATAGCATGTCCATTATGCATCCTCCTTACCCAACAGAAAATACAGGATCGGGCCCACAAAGTTCATCATCAGAATGGTGATGACCAACCA
>JAFYMZ010000128.1 GCA_017548175.1 Clostridia bacterium
AGCACGGGATAAGTGAAAAGACCGGAGGTGATGTTGTCGGCATGCTGCTGGGACTTGGCCTTAAACTGGGTCATGCGGCTCAGCTCACCAAACTGGGTATAGCAGCCCAGAACCCAGCCCAGCTCTGCGTGCTGAGGCACGTGGCTCTGGATGAACATGATATTTTTCTTGGGATCCAGACCGCAGGCAATATACTGAGCCAGCTGAGACACACTGCGGCGGCGCAGAGTGGCAGGGTCCTGACGCACGGTGATAGCATGCATATCCACGATGCAGTACAGGCACTCGTACTCATCCTGCAGAGCCACCCAGTTCTTGATGGCACCCATATAGGAACCCAGAGTCAGCTCACCGCTGGGCTGAATACCACTGAAAATTCTTTTTTTCTTGATGATATTTTCTTCCATTATGAACAACCTCGCATTCTGTGATACCTGTTTTTTACGGTATACAGTTCATTTGCGGCACACAAAAAACTGTGCGCCCATAAAATCATCTTATATTACCACGGTTCCACGAAAAATGCAACTAATGCAAGGGAAGATTATTGACTTTCCTCGCCTTTCACTTATAATATATTTGTAAAATTTTGCGTGCTAATCAATTTCTGTCATATACAGGAGGACAATCAAATGACTGTTGACCGTCAGTATTTCGAGGCCATGGAGGCCAAGATCCCCCACGGCAAAGTTCGCACCCGCTTTGCCCCCTCCCCCACCGGCTACATGCATGTGGGTAACCTGCGCACTGCGCTTTACACGTGGCTGATCGCCCGCAACAACGGCGGCACCTTTATTCTGCGTATTGAAGACACCGATCAGGGCCGTCTGGTGGATGGCGCTGTGGATGTGATCTACCGCACCATGGCCGAGTGCGGCCTTGGCCACGACGAAGGTCCCGATGTAGGCGGTCCTGTGGCTCCCTATATCCAGTCCGAGCGCCGCGACACCTACGGCAAGTATGCCAAGCTGCTGGTGGAACTGGGTCACGCCTACTACTGCTTCTGCGAAAAGAGTGAGTCCGAAGAGGATTCCGGTGAGTTCGACCGCGCTGCCGATCCCTGCCGCGATCTGAGCGCCGAGGAAGTCGCCGCAAAGCTGGCTGCCGGCATGCCCTATGTCATCCGCCAGCGCATTCCCGAAGGCACCACGACCTTCCACGATGCCATCTTCGGTGACATTACCGTGGATAACAGCACGCTGGATGATCAGGTGCTTCTCAAGCGCGACGGTCTTCCCACCTACAACTTTGCCAACGTCATCGATGACCATCTGATGGGCATCACCCACGTGGTGCGCGGCAGCGAGTATCTCTCCTCCGCTCCCAAGTACAACCTGCTGTACGAAGCCTTCGGCTGGGAAATCCCCACCTATGTCCACTGCAGCCCCGTGATGCGCGATCAGCAGCACAAGATGTCCAAGCGCCACGGCGATCCTTCCTACGAGGATCTGAAGGCTCAGGGCTATCTGACCGAAGCCATTCTTAACTATGTGGCTCTGCTGGGCTGGTCTCCCAAGGGCGAACAGGCTGAACAGGAAATCTTCACTCTGGAGGAGCTTGTAAAGGCTTTTGACATGACAGGCATTTCCAAGTCCCCCGCCATTTTTGACCGCGTCAAGCTGGATCACTTCAACGCCGTTTATCTGCGCAGCATGACCCCCGAGGCTTTTGCCAAGGTTGCTGAGCCCTATATCCGCCAGAGCGTGAAGGATGAGCGCTATGATGCCGCCGCTATCGCCGCTGTGCTGCAGGCTCGCTGCGAAAAGCTGACGGATATCCCCGAGAAGGTCGACTTCTTCGACGAGCTGCCCGCCTACGATGTAGAGTTCTTCACCAACAAGAAGTCCAAGACCAATCCCGAAGTCTGCATCAACATGCTCGGTGCCGCTATCCCTGCACTGGAAGCTCTCGATCAGTGGACCAACGAAGCAATCCACGACGCACTGATCGGCCTTGCCCAGCAGCTGGAAGTGAAGAATGCTACGCTGATGTGGCCTGTGCGTATTGCAGCTGCCGGTAAGTTGGTAACGCCCGGCGGTGCTGTGGAAATCTGCCAGATTCTCGGTAAGGACGAGACGCTGCGCCGTCTGCGTGCCGGTCTGGCCATGCTGCAGGCATGAACTGGTTAAAAGAGCAAAATCGCCGGACAAGTCAACTGGTCCGCGGTGATTTTTCTTCCCAGTTGTGGATGACCGCCGTTGCGTTTGCTGCACTGGTCGTTCTCGGGTTCATTCTGGGATTCGTTCTGGAAGATTTCGCCGCACAGTTTGTCAGTTACTTCACCAACAGTATTGCTGACAGCGGTGTCATGGATGAAGACGGCACGATCCACCTGCTGCCGCTGCTCTATAATAACCTTCGTGCAGCTGCATTTACGATCCTCTACGGCTTTATTCCCTTTATCTTCCTGCCCGCTTTGTCACTTGGTATTAATGCTCTGTTGATCGGCGCTTTCGCCGCCTATTATCTGGAAAACGGCATGTCTATGCTGTATTTCTTCGCAGGCATTATTCCCCACGGCATTTTTGAATTCCCCGCACTGATCATCTCCATTGCATTGGGACTGTATCTGTGCCAAGCCGTCAACGATTACACACGTCACAACACCAAAGGCAGTGTGAAAGCTTGTCTGATTGGTATTGCGCGGGTCTATTGCCTGCGGGCTTTGCCGCTTTTTGCTGTTGCATCTCTCATTGAATGTTATATTACGCCCCTTATTGTAAGTTTCATTTCACCCACCGCATAAAGCGGTGAAAGGAGCCCCGTTATGGAAAACATTACGAATATCCCTGAGCTGTTTGGCAGCATGGTTTTCAATGACGAGCAAATGCGCCAGCGTCTGGATCCTAAGACATACGTTGCTTTGCAGCAGTGTCTGGTTCAGGGAATCTCCCT
>JAFYMZ010000129.1 GCA_017548175.1 Clostridia bacterium
CATCAACCCCCACGCAGGCAAGTCTTCGATGAAAAATAAATTGATGTCTGTGGTCCAGCGCTTTACCCAAGGCGGCTATGAGGTCACGGTCTTTACCACCCAGCGCGCAGGTCAGCTGCCCGATTATATCCGCGAGAATACCGAGCGTTTTGACTTGGTGGTGTGCAGCGGCGGTGACGGCACTATGAGCGAAACGGTGAACGGTTTGATGCGCTGTGAGCATCCGCCCCGTTTGGGTTATATCCCTGCCGGCACCACCAACGATTTTGCCAACAGTCTGGGCCTGTCCAAGAACGCCGAGACCGCAGCCAACGATATTATGGAAGGCATCGGCATCCCCGTGGACGTGGGTCAGTTCGGTGAGGATTACTTCAGTTACGTGGCCGCTTTTGGTGCCTTTACCGATGTGACCTATGAGACACCCCAGTCCACCAAGAGCCTGCTGGGTCACGCCGCCTATGTGCTGGAGGGCGCCAAGCGCCTGCCCGGCCTGAAGTCCTATCACATCCGCTTCGAATACGAAGACGGCGTCATCGAAGATGACATTCTGGTGGGCATCGTGGGCAGCAGTGATTATGTGGCCGGTATGCCTATGGGCAAGATGGTGGATGCCAGTATGAGCGACGGCTTGCTGGATGTCATCCTCATTAAAAATCCTGCCACCCTTACCGAGCTGCAGGGCATCCTCAACGGATTTCTGATGGGTGAGTTCAACGAAAAGTATGTCTACTGTCTGAAATCCAGCAAAATGAAAATCATCGCCGACCGTCCCGTACCTTGGAGCATCGACGGAGAATACGGCGGTACCCGCACCGAAGTGGAGATCTGCAACCATAAGCAGGCTCTGCGTGTGCTGGTGCCCGAGCGCAGCGTAAAGAAGAAAAATCTGCTGCAGGAATAACCATATCTGACAAACGCCCGGCAGAAACCTCTGGCCGGGCGTTTTGAAAAAGGAGCGACCGCGATGAAATATCCCATTATTTTACTGGATGCCGACGATACCCTGCTGGATTTTGCCGCGTCAGAAGCCGCGGCGCTGGGGGATATGCTGGCCGCCTTCGGCCTGCCCGATACACCGGCCGTCCGGCAGCGGTACAGTGAGATCAATGTGGAGCACTGGAAGATGCTGGAACGGGGCGAGATCACCCGTCCCCAGCTGAAGTTTTCCCGGTTCCGCGTCTTTCTTGCGGAGTTGGGCTCCGATGCCGACCCTGCCGCCTGCAACGCCTATTATATGGAACGGCTGGGCAGTTACTCCATCCCCTTGCCGGGGGCAGAGGAACTGTGCCGTCGGCTGGCGGCGCATCATCGGCTGTACATCGTCACCAACGGCTCTACCAGCGTGCAGACGCGCCGCTTTGCGGCATCTGCCGTGATGCCCTATATCCAAAAAGCCTATATTTCGGAAGAATTGGGCGCGCAGAAGCCCTCCGCGGCCTATTTCGATGCCGTCTTTGCTGACTTGGGCGATCCGCCCCGGGAGCAGGTCATCATCTTCGGTGACAGCCAGACCAGTGATATGCTGGGCGGCAAAACGGCCGGCATCGCCACTTGCTGGTTTAACCCCAAGGGGAAAGAACCCGCCGGTGACTGGGACTATACCGTCACCCGGCTGGAGGACTTCCTGTCCATTGTAGAGGAGGCATAATATGAGCGAACTGCAAACGCTGCAAACCCTCATCGACAACGCCCGGCGCATCGTCTTTTTCGGCGGCGCAGGCGTCAGCACGGAAAGCGGCATCAAAGACTTCCGCAGCGTAGACGGCTTGTACCATCAGCAATACGATTATCCGCCGGAGATTATTTTGAGCCACAGCTTTTTTGAAGCAAGACCGGAGGAATTCTATCGCTTTTACCGGGAGAAGATGCTGTGTCCCGAAGTGCAGCCCAACGGTGCCCACCGCACCTTGGCGGCGCTGGAGGCGGCGGGCAAACTCACCGCCGTCATCACCCAGAACATCGACGGCCTGCATCAGGCCGCCGGCAGCAAAGAGGTGCTGGAACTGCACGGCTCGGTGCAGCGCAACTACTGCGCCCGTTGCCGCAAGCCCTATTCGCTGGAGCACATCTTGTCCACCCAAGGGGTGCCCCGCTGCAGTTGCGGCGGCATCATCCGCCCCGATGTGGTACTGTATGAAGAACCGCTGGACGGCTTTGTTATGAATCAGGCCATCGAGCATCTGCGCCACGCCGATCTGCTGATCGTGGGCGGCACTTCGCTGGTGGTGTATCCGGCCGCCGGTCTGCTGCGATATTATCGGGGCAGGGAACTGGTGCTGATGAACCGGGATGCCACCCCGTATGACGGGGATGCCACCCTCATCATCCGCCAGCCCATCGGCAAAACTTTGGAGCAAATCCGCATTTGATCCCCTTATGATACGGGAAGGGAGGTGACGTCCGTGTCCGACCGGGTGATTTTACACTGTGACTGCAACGGCTTTTATGCATCGGTAGAAAGCATCCTGCGTCCCGAACTGAAACAAGTGCCTATGGCCGTCTGCGGCGACCCGGAAAGCCGCCACGGCATCATCCTCGCTAAAAACGAACTGGCCAAAGGCTACGGCATCCAGACGGCCGAGATCATCTGGCAGGCCAAGCGCAAATGCCCCGATCTGGTGCTGGTGCCGCCCCATCGTGAGGCGTACAGCAAATACTCCCGTCTGGTCAATGAGATCTATCAGGAATATACCGATTTGGTGGAACCCTTCGGCATCGATGAAAGCTGGCTGGATGTCACCGGCACCACCCATCTGTTCGGCAGCGGGCCGGAGATCGCGAATACTCTGCGCCGCCGGGTGCGGGAGGAACTGGGTCTTACCATTTCGGTGGGCGTGTCCTTCTGCAAGGTCTTTGCCAAACTGGGCAGCGACTATAAAAAGCCCGATGCCACCACGGTGTTTGACCGGGCCGCCGTGCCCAAACTGGTGTGGCCCATGCCGGTGACCAATCTGCTGTTCGTGGGCAAAGCCTCGGCGCTGACGCTGCATAGCCTCAACATCCGCACCATCGGCGATCTGGCGCAGGCAGACCCTGCCGTGCTGGAAAAGCATATGGGCAAGATCGGCCGGCAGCTGCACACCTATGCCGCCGGCTTGGACGACAGTCCCGTGGCGTCGGTGTATGATAAAAAAGAAATCAAAAGTGTGGGCAACGGGATGACCTTCCGCCGTGACTTGACCGGCATCGAGGACATCCGCTTGGGCGTGGGGGTACTGGCCGACAGTGTGGCCGGACGAATGCGCCGCCACGGCCTGCTGTGCAGTACGGTGCAGGTCACCATCCGCGATCCGTCCTTTCGCTCCATCAGCCGCCAGACCCGGCTGGAAAATCCCACCCATCTGGCATCGGTGCTGACGGAAACCGCCATGGAGCTCATCGCCAAGCACTGGGATCTGCGCGAACCCATCCGTATGATCACCGTCACCGCGCAAAATCTGGTGCCGGCAGAAGCGGCGGTGGAGCAAATGATGCTCTTTGATGAGCCTGCCCGGGAAAAACGGGCAAAACAGGAAAAATTAGAAACCGCGATGGATGCCATCCGCCGCCGGTTCGGACAGGGCGCCATCAAGCCCCTTGCCGTGCTGGACAATGATCTTGGCATCTCCGAAGGCGGCCTTACACAGGAGGAAGACGAATGAAAACTGTCAATCTGGCCCTGATGGGCTTCGGCAACGCCGCACGGGCCTTTGCCCGGATTTTGCTGGAAAAAGAGGCCATGCTGGCCGCCGATTATGATGCCTGCATCCGCGTCACCGCCATCGCCACCGGCTCCCGGGGCGCGCTGGTGGACGAGCGCGGCATCGACCTGCAGGAGGCCATCCGGCAGATCGAAGAAGAGGGCCGCTTTGCCCCCGGTCATCCTGCCTACCGGAACCTGACCGGTCTGGATATCGCAAAGATGCACTGCTACGACTGTCTGGTGGAACTGTCTCCGCTGAACATCTTCACCGGTCAGCCCGCCATCAGCCATATTGAGGCAGCACTGGATCAGAAAAAGCACGTGATCACCGCCAACAAAGGCCCCATTGCGTGGGCATATTCCCGTCTGCGCGCCCGTGCCGCAGAACAGGGGGTAGGCTTCTTTTACGAGACCACGGTGATGGACGGCACGCCGGTGTTCAATCTGGTGCAAAAGACCCTGCATCACTGCAAGGTCACCTGCGTAGAGGGTATTCTGAACACCACCACCAATTTTGTGCTGGAGGAACTGGCCAAGGGCCAGCCGTATGAGGCCGTGATGGAAGAAGGCCGCCGCCGCGGCTTCGTAGAGGCCGACCCCAGTATGGACCTGGACGGCTGGGATGCCGCCGCAAAACTCACCGCCCTGCTGAATGTACTGATGGATGCCGACATCACCCCCATGGACATTTGCCGCACCGGCATTGGCGGCATCACCCCGGAACAGATGGCCGATGCCGCCGCCCGCGGCAAGGTCATCAAACTGCTGTGCCACGGTCATCGGGATACCCAGGGCCTGCACGCGTGGGTGCGCCCCACCGAGGTGGAAGCCGGCAGCCTGTGGGCCACCATCACCGGCACGTCCTCAGTGGTGAGCATCGAAACCGATTTGATGGGCAAGGTCAGCGTGGTAGAGCACGACCCCGAATTGCCCCAGACCGGTTACGGTGTCTATAGCGACCTGACCCGCCTGCTGGAAGAGCAGTATTGATGCGGAAAGGAGACGCATTCTGATGAAATGCCCCTTTTGCGATGTGGAAATGATGCACGGCTGGCTGAATTGCGGTGCGGCACTCTGGAGTGAGCGCAAACACAAACTCAGCATAATGCCTGACGGAAAAGAGAAATATGCCCTGTATTTGGAAGTGCCGCTGCTTTCCCCCAATCAGGTGGAAAGCGATTGCTGCCCCAAGTGCAAACGCATCATTGTGGATGCCTCCGGATACGAACATAAACTGTAAAAAATAAGCAACACGCCGCCTGTGGGGAAAACAGGCGGCGTGTTGCTTGTCGTTAGGAATGAGGGGAAAAAGAATAAAGAGAGGTATCTTTCATTCACGTGTTTATCATACCATATCCGCATCGGGAATGTGTGACGGGCGTGTGAACAGTTTTTTAATTTTACGCCGAAAAAAGAGCGGGCCCCGGTGGCCCGCTCTGTCGTTTATTGTGCACCTTCCAGTTTGAAGGTCAGCGTCATTTCCGTTCCGTCGCGCTGAACGGTCAGGGTGGCCGTCTGGCCGATGCCGCACTGCTCCTTCAGATAGTTCAGCTCGTTGGCATTTTCAATCTCAAACCCATTGAATTTCAGAATCTTGTCGCCCAGCTGCAATCCGGCGCGCTCCACTGCGCTGCCCGGGGTGATCTGGGTGACGATGATGCCCACCTGATAGATCTCGCCGTAGGTGTCCTTGTAATAATCCACCGTCTCCTGATCCATCACCTGCACCGTGACGCCCAGCATGGGACGGGATGCCACCCGACCGTGCAGAATCAGTTCATCGATAATGCCTGCGGCCACGTCGGCAGGAATGGCAAAGCCCAGACCTTCCGCACCGTTTTTCACCACCTTGCTGGTGATGATGCCGATGATACGGCCGTCGGTGTCATACATCGGGCCGCCGGAATTTCCGGGGCTGACGGCGGCATCGGTCTGCAGCATCTCCACGATACTGCCCTCGGTCTCCACCGGCCGGTCAACGGCAGAAATGACACCCACCGTCAGGGTAGAGGTCAATTCCGCGCCCAAGGGGTTGCCGATGACGATGGCGGTTTCGCCGGCGCGCAGCCGCCACATCCGGGGCGTGTTGGCAAAGCGCGACGTGGCCAGCCCCTTGGCCTCGATCTTCAGCACGGCCAAATCGGTGCTTTCGTCCAGTCCCAGCAGCGTGGCAGGGTAGACCCGGCCGGTGTGCAGCGTCACCGCAATGGCGGTGGCATCCTTGACCACGTGGGCGTTGGTGACGATGACGCCGTCACTTCGGATGATGACGCCCGAACCCGTTCCGCTGTCGGAACTTGCATCCGGTGTGGTGCCGGGAAACTCGGCGGAAATAAGCACCACCGAAGGCAGCGCATCCTGATAGACTTTGGCGATGGCAGCACTTTCATCGGTGCCCACCAATACGTCATACAAATGAATGGAAAGCAGCGCCGTGCAGGCCACCAGCAACAGCAGACCCAGTGCCTTCTTCAGCCGGGGATGCTTTTTCCGCTGCTTTTTTGCAATGGGCGGTACGGTGGGCGCGGCCTTTGCCGGTGCTTCCGCGACTCGGGGCAGTTCCACCACCGTGGGTGCCGCCTTGGCAGGCTGACTCAGCATCACCTGCGGCTGATTATGAGAATGGAGCGCGTTGTGTTCGTCCATGAAATCCTCCAAAAATTGACAGAATACACGCATTATAGCACACTCCGAC
>JAFYMZ010000130.1 GCA_017548175.1 Clostridia bacterium
ATAAAATTGACATATTTATTAAGAAACAACGCATTATTGTTTCCGATGACTTGGTGTATGAGATTTTGGCGTTTTCTTCCGTTGAGGTGAATCCACGGGCAGAAGAACGAGTTGGATATAAATAACATTTTGAAACATCTAATAGCAATTGAAACACTATTTTTCGAAGATTGTCTGAGGCTGTTATAGCACCTGCGGTCTGCTAAATTATATGAACAGCAATATTTTGTGCTCTGTTGCTGCTCAAATAATTTAGATAGAAAGAAGACTGCCTATATGAATACTGCTAACAAATCAATTGAAATACTACACAAAGAACTGGAAACCCTGAATGACACCGAGTTGCACGATTTATTTATGTTTTATTACAAAATAAATCATCAGCATTTCAACATTGCTACATTTGATAAGTTCAATGAGTTTCTGACGTCATTTGACAAAAATCCATTTCGCCGCAACGATGACAAAACTTTCAAGAAACAATTGACAGAAAACCTGATTGCATATACTGATGACTATATGAGTTTGATCACAGCTGTCGTGCTAATCAAAAGAAAGTTTACTGTCGATGAAATCATTGACAACTACTATTCCAGCATCAATGTCTTTGACAACAACTTATTTTAATTATGCTTTTCACATGCGTCTCGATAGCACAAAATGTCGATGACTTTTATAATTAAACAATGCAAAAAGCTGATGATTCACAATAAGATCATCAGCTTTTTGCATTGTTTATTGTTTTTATTTGGAGTAAAATACATATAAGTTCAGCTTGACGAATATGGTAGCGCAAACTACCCATCCGCACAAAGTCCGTTTTATCGCACTGTTATTCCTCTAAACTGTAATCACAGAACAAAAAATACAGGAGGTATCAGTTATGCCTAACTTTATAGAGCACCTTGGAGTAAGTTTTCTCGCAGATACCAACAAAAAAGCCACAGCGCTGTTCGATTATATCGAACAAGAGGGAACCGCAATTACCGGATACTATGGAATTCCTTATTTGAACATGCACTTTGGCAATGTGCAGTTGATCCTGCACACCGTACGCAAAGACCCTGAAATCATTGTCTTTGGTTCGCACGCCACCGGCAACAGTATATGGGAAGTATGTCTTTCTGGCACGAACATTATATATTCCGATGTTATGGAACGCCGCTGTGTCGTTAGCCGAGCCAGTGATGGCGGAGGCATGGCGGTTGTCAACATTGTCAATGCCGATGTTCTTCCCAGCTTTGACGATGGAGAAACGGTAAAGCTTCAAATGATCGCCTTCCCTTCCGTTATCGACTACTTCAAGGATGAAGCTGAATATGCCGCTGCACAACCAGAAAGCCGCAACGGAAACAAATGGTTGCTCGCAGATGGAGCGATGATGCCCGTTGGTCTGATGCGCAACCGATCTCCAGAAATTGATGCGTTCGAGATGGATGAGAGCCTCGATGACCTAATGCTGATTCGCGGCACAGTAAAGAAGTTATACCACGGCGTTTTCGAACTCGACGATGAGGAACACAACACTTACATTCGCTGCATTATCGAGACCGAATTGGGGGAACTTGAAATCGTGCACACCATCAACGATGTGGAAGAAGAACATCGTGATAACATTTGCATTGGCTCTATTGTAAGCGGCTTGTTTATCCTCTCCGGCGATGCCGCAATTGAGGAATATGAGAACGGCTTTGTTTTAGATGAAGCTAACAATCTGTCGATCCTCCGATCCACATTTGCCGGAGCAGACCCAGAGCGCATCCGTTATGTATTCGCTGAAGACGCAACGTATCTGACGGAATATAATAACGCTACCTATACTGGGCGGAACGCCATCATTGATCGTCTGACATACGTTATGGAAGAGCCCACCCGCAAATGCTTTGCCCATTTGGCAACCATTACTGCTGTAGCTGAGGGTGAGGAACAACTCCCTTACGCCGTTGGCCAGCGATGCATTGTACTTGCATATGATAGCGAGCACGATTACGAAACCATTGCATTTATCGAGCTTAACGGCGACGGTCGTATTTCCAAGTTAACAACAAGCCACAACACCAGATATCGCTTCCGCATTGATAAAAAAGCAAAGCCCAAGACTCCATTCGCCGATATCCAACTTCCCGATTCTATAATCGAGGCCATTGTATTACGCGCAAAGCTTTACAGAATCATTGATAACGATATCACTGAAGAAAGCATTTTAAGCGATACCATCGATGTCAGCATGTATGAGCACTACACAAACCTTATGTTGTCCGCAATACCGGAATTCTATGAAGGGCAAAACCTAAAACACCTATTCGGTTATATGTTCGCAAAAGCAATCGAGACAGCATATTCGAAAAAGAAACAGGCCGGCTCTTCCGGGAATCAGCTGATCGTACACTATACACCTGACGATGCTTGGCGCGGAACGATCAAGACTCCGCTAAATCTCGAAGAGCATGAAAAAATCGTCGATGCAATGGATTTGGGAATGCAATTCGCAAAAGACTTTGCTTTCTTCCATCCCTTTGATTCGCCCCACAATGATGCGTATGATACGGATCTGCTTAAAGCCTTGCTGGTAGTTCAGCAGTTAGGTCAACTCTTTGAACCCAAGTGTATGCAATAATTGATGTTCAGGTGACAGCATCTTCTTCGTTATAAGCGGAGGTCATGAGGTTCGCCTACCATCTCCGCAGGCGCTGAAAAAGCAGGTCACACGACCTGCTTTTTCCTTTTTCCACCAGAATTGGGCGGAGCGAGGGTGTTTTATCGGACAGGGGCTGTGTTATCCTGCAGGTAAGACCAAAACACGCGCCGGGAGGGATGGCATGTACACGACCTATCTTAACAGGCTGACGCTGGTATCCGACGATGCCGAGACCGACTTTTTGATGCACGGGCTAAAGCGCACCTGCTACAACAACATTTACCCCTACAAACTATTCCCGGCCAAGGGGCTGACCCACGTGGATCTGGCACCCATCACTGTTTTTTACGGGGGAAACGGCTCGGGCAAGACCACCCTGCTGAACATTCTGGCAGAAAAGGCGCAGGTGCAGCGGCACGCGGCCTTTAACGGCAGCGCCTTTTTTGCACAGTATGTAGAGAATTGTGCATTATCCGGCGGAGAGATCCCCGCACACAGCCAGATCCTGACCAGTGACGATGTGTTTGACTATGTGCTGAACATCCGCCACCTGAACGACGGCATCGACGGCATGCGGGAGGAGCTGCTGGCAGACTATACCCAGCGAAAATACGCCAGCCATCGGTTTTCCGGCATGGCGGAGTACGACGACTGGAAGGAAAGCTTCGACGCCAAGCGCCGGACGCAGTCGCGCTTTGTGCGGGAGCGGCTGATGCCCAATGTGGATATGGCCTCCAACGGCGAGAGCGCCATGCGGTATTTCGTGCAGCACATCACCGAGGAGGCGCTGTATCTGCTGGACGAACCGGAAAACAGCCTGTCCGTGGGTCGGCAGCAGGAGCTGTGCGAGTACATCCGCGATTCGGCGCGGTATTACGGCTGCCAGTTCGTCATCGCCACCCACTCCCCCATTTTGCTGGCCATACCCGATGCGCGGATTTATGATCTGGATGCCTGTCCGGTGGTGACCAAGCGGTGGACGGAGCTGGAGAACGTGCGCCGGTACTTTGACTTTTTTGAAGCGCATCGGCAGGCGTTTCTGACGGAGCCCAAATAAAAGCATCCATTCCCCGGGAATGCAGTTGCGGTTTGGCGCAGCAGGGCGTATACTGGACATAGCCTCTTGCAACGGGGCACGCGAAAAACACGCGCCCTGTGGTGAAATATTTAGAAAGAAGGTTCTCGTATGAAACTGGATCAACTGCTGCAAAACCCCTGGGCCAAAAAAGGCATTACCATTGCGCTGTTACTGGCGCTGCTGTTACTGTCCTTCTTCCCCATCGCCAAGGTCGCTACCAACCCGGCAACCTTTAAGGACACCATTCAGTCCATCGACGAAAAGAAAACGTTAGCCACCACGCTGACGGCCGCCGCAGCCGTGACGGCCACCACACTGGCTGCCGTTCCCACCGACGTAACAACGCCGCTGGCGAACCAGATCCTGGAACTGAGCACCTCGCTGCTTTTGGTGGTTTGCGTGCTGGTGCTGGAAAAATCGCTGATCACCGTAATGGGATTTCTTTCCTTCAAGATCATCCTGCCCATCGCCTGCCTGCTCTTCTGCTTCACCACCCTTGTGCAGCGCCCTGCCGTAAAGATGCTGGCCTGTAAACTGGTGGCGCTTGCACTGGTGCTGGTATTTATCATTCCCTTGAGCGTCAAGATCGGCGACCTGATCTATGAGATGAACAGCGCCACCATCCGGCAGTTGACGGAAGAAGTTGCCAACAGCTCTGACGACCTGCAGCAGGAGGAAGAAAAGCAGTCTTGGCTGGATAAGATTTTGGGCACCATCAAAGACGGCGTTTCCAACGTAAAAGAACAGGCAAAGGCCATCTTGAACAAGTTCATCGATGCCATCGCCCTCTTTATCATCACCTGCTGCGTGATTCCCATCGCCGTCATCTTCGTGGTGGTCTGGCTGGTAAATCTGTTGTTCGGCCTGTCCGTCCCCTATCCCAAGCACAAACCCAAATTCCTCGGCAAGAAGGCTTCCGAGCCGGAGGAATTGGAGGAATAAGTTTCTCTTCCCCAATACAAAACGCCCCCGACGAAATCCGTCGGGGGCGTGCTGTTTTGTTGGGGGGCTTTATCGGGCACCTGCGACCTTTTCGGCGGCCTCTACCACGTGCTTGGCCAGCACGGCGGTGGTGACGCCGCCTACGCCGCCGGGCACGGGGGTAATGGCGGCCACCACGGGCTCTACCGCATCAAACTGCACGTCGCCGCACAGCTTGCCTTCGGCATTCACGTGGATGCCCACGTCCACCACGGTCTGACCGGGGGACACGAAACTTGCATCCACCACGCCGGCCTTACCGGCGGCCACCACCAGCACTTCGGCATCGCGGCAGGTCTCTGCCAGATTTTCCGTCTTGGTGTGGCACATGGTGACGGTGGCGTTGCGCGCCTGCAGCATCATACTCACCGGCTTGCCGATGACCAGACTGCGGCCGATGACGGTGACGCGCTTGCCCTGCAGGGGCACGTTGTAATGTGCCAGCAGTTCCATACAGGCCTGTGCGGTACAGGGGGGATATCCGGCGCCCTTGCCGGCAAAGACGGTGGCCAGCGAGCCGGCGGTCATACCGTCCACATCCTTTTCGGGGGCCAGCAGCGCGCAGGCGGCTTCTTCCATCTCTTTATCGGGCAGGGGACGGAACATCAGGCAGCCGTGGATGCTGTCATCCTCGTTGATCTGGCGGATGGTGTCCAGCAGCTGGGCCTTGGTGCAATCCTCGGGCAGCAGGAACATGCGCACGGGGATGTCTACCTTATCGCAGCGCTTGACGGCGCCCGTCTCGTAGGACAGGTCATCGGGGCGTGCGCCCACTCGCAGGATAGCAAGGGTGGGGACAACGCCGCGGGCGCGCAGAGCGGTGACGCGCTGCAGCAGATTTTCGGTGAGGGCGGCTGCCACGGGGGCGCCTTTTAACAGTTCAGCCATAGATCAGGACTCCTTTCGGATGGTAGCGGTGACCGCCGCAGCAATGCGGTCGGCCAGGGGCAAATAGGTTGCCAGCGCGGCGTCCACCTGCTGCTCCAGTCGGGCGGCAGTGGCGCGGTCACGCAGAGAACCGGTGTTAACGAACACATTCATAGCGGCGCTTTCCATAGCCGCTTTGCACAGCAGCGCGCCGCAGCCCACATCGGACAGCAGCAGGCGGCTGCCTTTTTCCAACATTTCTTCCAGCAGCAGCAGGGCCTCGCCGCAGCAGGTGACCATTTCCACCGGCGCCTGCACGGCGTTCAGGGTGGCTTCTTCCATCACGG
>JAFYMZ010000131.1 GCA_017548175.1 Clostridia bacterium
CGAAGCAACACCGACTTGGGGGCTACGGCTTGCTCGGCCAATCTCCAGACAGGTGGCTTGAGGCGAGTGGCGACATTCGTCCCAGATAGATGGCTGCATTCAACAGAACCCGGCTTATAGGTCTGCACTTTTATCAAGAAACGCACCTCATGGGGTGCGTTTCTTGCCGTAATTTCCATGATTTCCGGAAAGGAAGCGTGTCGATATGAATAAAAAGACCCGAAGCACCGTTCTGCTGGTGCTGACCGCCGCAATGTGGGGCAGCAGTTTTGTGGCCTACACGGTGGGCAGTTTCCATCTGGGTGCGCTCACCTATACCGCTGTCCGTTTTATTCTGGGCAGCCTGTCTATGATCCCCGTGGTGCTGCTCTTTGAAAAACAGAAGCTCTCGGCAGAAGAAAAGCGAGCCACGCTGAAGGGTGGGCTTCTGGTAGGTCTGGTGCTTGCTGCCGCCTCCATCGTACAGCAGTATGCCGTAGCCGCCAGCGGTTCGGCAGGTATTTCCAGTTTCATCAGCAACCTATACACAGTATTCACCCCGATTCTCTGCTTCTTCCTCTTCAAGAAGAACCCCGGCAAGTTTGCCTGGCTGGGCTTTGGCGTAGCATTGGTTGGTCTGTATCTGCTGTCCGGTGCCAACGGTCTGAACCTTGGCAAGGGCGAGATCTTGCTGCTGATCACCGCCCTCGGCTGGGCCATCCACCTGCTTGCCGTGGACTATTCCGCCAAGTCCGCACCGCCGCTGCGCGCTACGGCCTTGTCCTTCTGCGTGGCTGCTGTAATTTCCTCGGTAGCTGCATTGATTCTGGAGGACTGCACCGTACAGTCTCTGCTGGATGCGCGCTATGCCATCCTCTTCGGCGGCCTCATTTCCGTGGGTGCCTCTTATACCTGTCAAGCATTGGGCCAAAAGGATGCTGACCCCAACTTTGCCGCACTGATCTATTGCCTGGATCCGGTGTTTGCTGCGCTGGGCGGTGCGCTGGTGCTGCATGAGGTGCTGTCGCCCCGAGGCTATGCCGGCTGCGGACTGATCCTTTGCGGCATTCTGCTGTCCCGGATTCCCGGCTTTTTGAAGAAAAAGGAGGCGGTATAAATGCTGTTTGCGCCAAAAACAGTTACCCTGAAGAACGGAATCACCGCCACCCTGCGCGCTCCCCGTCCGGAGGAAGCCGCCGAAATGCTGGCATACCTGCAGGCGGTGGCAACCGAGACCCATTTCCTGCTCCGCTATCCCGAGGAGTGTTCCGACCCCACCGACCCTGCCGAGATCGAAGAGCAGGCCAGACACATGGCCAACGCGCTGGACAACCCCTATTCCCTATCCATTCTTTGTGAGGTCGACGGCAAGATCGCCGGGCAGTGCAGCGTCAGTTTTAACCGCCGCTTCAAAATCTCCCACCGCGCCACCATCGCCATCACCAGCCTGTCCCCCTATTGGGGCATCGGTCTGGGCACGGCCATGTTTGCCGCTATGGAAGAAGCCGCCCGCGCCAAGGGCATCACCCAGCTGGAACTGGGCTTTATGGAGGGCAACACCCGCGCCCGCGCCCTGTATGAAAAAATGGGCTTCCGCATCGTTGGTGATACCCCCGGTGCCTTCCGTCTGAAAGACGGCACTCTGCTGAAAGAATACCACATGGTGAAAGAACTGTGATCCATGCAAAAACCCCGACCAACCGGTCGGGGTTTTATTGTTTGTTTGCTTACTCGATCTCCGGCAGGGTGGCAAAGCCCTGTTCCAGTTCGGCATCGGTGGGGATATAATCCTGCATGGTGCCCTCGTAGAAGGACTGGTAGGCAGGCATATCGAAATAGCCGGTGCCGGTAAGGCCGAAGAGGATGACCTTCTTTTCACCGGTCTCTTTGCACTTCAGTGCCTCTTCCATGGCGCAGCAGATGGCGTGGCTGCTCTCGGGTGCGGGCAGCGTACCCTCGCAGCGGGCAAACTGGGTGGCGGCGCCGAAGATGCGGGTCTGGGTATAGGAGCGAGCCTCCATATAGCCGTCGTGATACAGTTTGGATACCACGGGGTTCATACCGTGATAACGCAGACCGCCCACGTGGTTGGAAGCGGGGATAAAACCGCTGCCCAAGGTGTACATCTTCATCAGCGGCGTGGTCTTGCCGGTATCACCGTAGTCATAGGCATACTTGCCGCGGCTCAGGCTGGGGCAGCTGGAAGGCTCTACGGCAATGAAACGGGTATTGTTCTTGCCCTCCAGACGGTCTGCCATAAAGGGAGCGATCAAGCCGCCCAGATTGCTGCCGCCGCCGGCGCAGCCGATGATGATATCGGGCTTGACATCATACTTATCCAGTGCGGCCTTGGCTTCCAGACCGATGATGCTCTGGTGCAGCAGCACGTGATTCAGCACGCTGCCCAGCACATAACGGGCACCGGGGGTGTTGCGTGCCACTTCCACCGCTTCCGAAATGGCGCAGCCCAGGCTTCCGCTGGTGTCGGGCATCATTTCCAGAATCTTGCGGCCCACGGCAGTGGTATCCGAGGGAGAAGGCGTAACTTCTGCGCCGTAGGTCTGCATCACGGCCTTGCGGTGGGGCTTCAGCTTGGCAGAGCCCTTGACCATATACACCCGCACGCCCAGACCGAAATAGCCGCCGGCCATGGCCAGCGCGGTACCCCACTGACCGGCACCGGTCTCGGTGGTCACTTCGTTCAGGCCCTGCTGCTTGGCATAATATGCCTGAGGCACGGCAGAGTTCAGTTTGTGGCTGCCGCTGGTGTTGGAGCCTTCGTACTTGTAATAGATCTCTGCAGGGGTATCCAGCAGCCGCTCCAGGTTATAGGCGCGTACCACGGGAGAGGGACGCACCATACGGTAAAAGTCCCAC
>JAFYMZ010000132.1 GCA_017548175.1 Clostridia bacterium
CTGGGCTTCGCCGATCTGGTGGAAGTTGCCATCGGCGCTGATATGTGCGCCATCGAGGAAGCAAAGGACTTCCTGCGTGAAGTTCCCGAGCATCAGCCCTTTATGGCTACCTCCTGCTGCCCCGCTTGGGCCGCTATGGCAAAGAAGATGTTCCCCGAGTTCAAGATGTACATCTCCATGGCTATGTCTCCCATGGTTCTGACCGCTCGTATGCTGAAGGCTCAGTATCCCGAGGCTAAGATCGCCTTCATCGGTCCCTGCTCCGCTAAGAAGCTGGAAGCAAGCCGCCGCAGCGTCCGCAGCGATGTTGACTTCGTTCTGACCTACGAAGAGCTGCAGGGCATGATCGAGGCTAAGGGTATCGATTGGAACGCCATCACCAAGGAAGAAGAAGTACCCCTGAACCATGCCAGCGGCCAGGCTAGACTGTTCGCAGTCGGCGGCGGCGTTGCTCAGAGCGTTATCGACGTCATCAAGAAGTGGGATCCCGAGCGCGAGGTCAAGGTTGCCAACGCTATGGGTCTGCACGAGTGCCGCAAGCTGCTGATGATGGCCAAGGGTGGCAAGTACAACGGCTACCTGCTGGAAGGCATGTGCTGCCCCGGCGGCTGCGTCTCCGGTGCCGGTACCATCCAGCCCATCAAGAAGAGCACCGTGGCTGTTCAGCAGTATCGTAATGCTGCCGACATCAAGAATCCTCTGGATTCCGAGTTCGACATCATGAACCTGCCCCTGTTCAAATAAGCATCTTTTCCACCACCCCTTGCCGCGGCAAGGGGTGGTTTTCTTTTTGTCAAGGGCAGGCCTTTTCCACATAGAATAAACCGGGCGGTGCCGCGCCGAATTTTTTACCGGTTGGGCGCGGTTTCCGGCGTTTTTATCGTTGACTTTTTTAGTGTTAAATGCTATTCTTTACATATTATCAATTTGTGTTTGCCGCCTTTAGGCGCAAACGCAGCAGGAGGCCCTTATGCACGAACTGTATCAGGCTGCACAAGCCTGTTTTGACGAACTGATAGAGATCCGCCGCACCGTACACCGCTGGCCCGAACTGGGCCGCACCGAGGTGCGCACCAGCCAGTTGATTTTTGACAAGCTCACCGAACTGGGCGTTGCGGATATCCAGCGCCCCGTCCCCACCGCCGTGGTGGGTTACATCCGCGGCACCAAGGGCGCAGGCAAGACCGTCGCCATCCGCGCCGACATCGACGCGCTGGCCGTCACCGAAGAAACCGGCCTGCCCTTTGCCAGCGAGCACACCGGCTTTATGCACTGCTGCGGTCACGATATGCACGTGGCTATGCTGCTGGGCGTTGCCAAGCTGCTGATGCAGCGCCGCGACACCTTTGCCGGCAATGTGAAGCTCATCTTCCAGCACAGTGAAGACACCCTGCCCGGCGGCGCCAAGGAACTGGTGGAGTTGGGCGTGATGGACGACGTGGACGCCATCTTCGGTATGCACGTGATGCCCGACGAGACCGCCGGCCGCGTGATGATCCATCCCGGCCCCCTGACCACCAGCGTAGACCTGTTTGACGTCACCGTGGTGGGCAAGGGCGGACACGGCAGCACCCCCCATCTGACCCGTGACCCCATTCTGGCCGCCTGCCAGATGGTGGTTGCCCTGCAGCAGATTCCCTCCCGCCGCATCGATCCGCTGGAGACCGTCATCGCACCCGTGTGCAGCTTCCACAGCGGCGATGCACCCAACGTCATCCCCGGCGAAGCCAAGTTCGGCGGCGTTGCCCGCGCCTACGAGGACTCCGTCCGCAAGCAGCTGACGGAAGAATACTTCGCCATCGGCAAGGGCATCGAGGCCATGACCGGCTGTCAGGTGAACATTCACCACTACGAGGGTTACCCCTCCGTGTATAACGACCACGCCCTCACCGCGCTGGTGCGCCGCGCCGCCGTCAGCGTGCTGGGCGAAGAACTGGTGGAAGACCGCAAGGATCCCTTCGCCTTCAGCGAGGACTTCAGTTACTTCACCAAGATGACCGGCAAGCCCGGATGCTACTTTATGGTGGCCGCCGGCTATACCGGCGATCAGGTATACCCCCTGCACAACTGCAAGTGCAGTATGCGGGAAGAGGCTATGCTCTCCGGTGTCAGCGTGATGACCGGTGCAGCCTTGACCTATCTGGCAGAGTGATCTGCCCCACAATCCTGTTAATATAGGGAGAACCCTTTATTAAAAACATAAGAAAGGAATGAAATTGTTATGGCTTACAATTTCGCACTCGCATTCGTCATTTGCGCCGCTGCTTTTGTCATTGGTGAAGTTGTCTCCACCCTGACCAAGGCATGGATCCCCAGCGTGTTCGTCACCGCCGTTGTGATGCTGGGCTTCTACTGGGCAGCCGGCCCCGACTATGCCAACGTCGTTACCGACGCCCGTCTGATCCCCTTCGGCTCCACCATCGGCATCTATCTGCTGATCACCCACATGGGTACCGTTATCAGCATCAAGCAGCTGGTTGAGCAGTGGAAGACCATCGCTGTCTGTCTGATGGGTCTGGCCGGTATGTGTCTGGCTTGCTGGTTCATCGCCGCTCCCATCATCGGCAAGGAATTCGTCGTTGCCGGTCTGCCTCCCCTCACCGGCGGTATCGTTGCTGCTACCGTCATGCAGGAAGCTGCCCTGAAGGCCGGTCTGGAGGCCGCTGCCGTCTTTGCCATCGCTATGTACTGCGTCCAGGGCTTCGCCGGCTATCCTCTGACCGCTGTCTGCCTGCAGATCGAAGGTAAGAGCCTGCTGAAGAAGTTCCGTTCCGGTGATGTCGCCGCTGAGGCTGCTGACAAGGAGATCACCGAGGACGGCCAGCTGGCTTCCGTGGTTGCCAAGACC
>JAFYMZ010000133.1 GCA_017548175.1 Clostridia bacterium
GCCGACCTGAAGGAGATCGCGGTGATGGACGAGGTAAAGACCGCTTACGCAGCGGCACTGGAGGCGTATTTTGCTGAAATCGCGCTGACTGACCGCGGAAAGCGCATCAGTCCCAACCGATTGGCGGCGATGCTGATGGAGGTGCCGGGTGTGCTGGATGTGAGCAATCTGACGGTCAATAACAAAACTCTGACAACGATCCTGCCGGAGGGCAGTTATCCTCAGTTGGCAGAACTGAGCATCAGCGAGGTGATCCTCAATGGTTGATCTATTTGGCGCGCTGCCGCCCCGGTATCAAAATTGCGGTGATATTACACTGCTGCTGCAGACGCTGGAACAGGAATTGATCCGCTTGGAGCAGGCTGCGCGTGCGCTGGGTGCCCGTGGTCTGGTGGCGGAGGCAGATCGGGCGGGACTGGAACTGTGGGAGACAGAACTGGGTCTGCCGCACCGTCCGGATCTGACGGAAGCCGGACGAAAGGCCATCCTTTGGGCGGCGCTGGACCGTTGCTATGACGGCACGGCAGCGGGTTTGGCGCAGTATGTGCAGCGGCTGACCGGACAGGCGGTACAGGTGCGTTCGGACTATGCCGGGTATACCTTGACGGTAAAGCCGGAAAGCGCCGGACAGGTGGACCGGTACAGCGTGCAGTATTGGGTAGACCGTTGTCTGCCGACGCATATTTGCGGCACGGTAGAGTAAACGTGCGGGATACATCGGTCGAAATTGGTTGAAAAATGGAAAAAGTTGTGGTACAATCTTCCTATTCTTAAGAGGAGGTTGTACCGAATGGATAAGAAGGTAACCGGTATTGTGGCCTATATCACCCTCATCGGTTGGGCCATCGCCTATCTGATCGGCGACCGTGAAGGCGCAAAGTTCCATATGAATCAGGCTTTGGTTCTGGCACTGGCTGAACTGGTCGTGGGCATCGTGGGCGGCATCATCGGCATCGTGGGCACTGTTCTGGGTGTTGTGATGTTCGTTCTGTGGGTCATCGGCATCGTGGGTGCCATTCAGGGCAAGGAGAAGAAAGTTCCCCTGCTGGGTGACATCGTTCTGCTGAAATAAGGAACAATCCAAGGAAAGCGGCTGTGGATTCCACCGCCGCTTTTTTGTTTGGTTGTCGCTTCCGGTTGAAACTTTGGGAAATCTGTGGTATAATAACAATCTACCGTAAAGGAACTTGGCATCGAATGCCTTCTGTAAAGGAGTGCCTATGAAAAAATATCTGTTGTGTCTGCTGTGCCTGACGGTGCTGCTGACCCTGTGTGCCTGCGGCGGCGAAGAGCCTGCCGGCCCGACTGTCAGCATCCGGGTTGAGGGTATCAGTGAAAATTTAGCATACGATACCGCCGCGCCGCTTACCGAAGAGGCTTCGGCGCTGGATTTGGTGTGCGCGTTGCTGGATCGGCTCGATGTGCCCTATGATATCGATTCCGGCTATCTGACCGCTGTGGGTCATGATAAGGCCGGCGCGTTTGATGGCTGGGACGGTTTTGTGTTTTATCTGAACGGGGAAGAATCCCTTTCCGCACCCGGCAGCATCCGGCCGAAAGAGGGCGATGTACTGCTGTTCTGCTATGCCGACTTGAGCGGCGAGCCGCCGACGCTGCTGCCCAAGGTAGAGGCAGTGCGCGGCAGCGACGGTCTGGTGACCCTGACGGTGCTGGGCGGCAAACTGACCTTTGAAGGCGACACCCCGGTGATGGAATATGCGCCGGTGGCAGAAGCTGAAGTGACGGTGAACGAGGTGTTGTATTACACCGATGCCAACGGTCAACTGGTGCTGGATCGACAGGTCAGCGAAAAGGATCGGGTGAGCATGCAGGTAGAGCATTATACCGAAGACGGCCGACCTCTGCTGATCCGTCTGGAACCGGGCTTTGAGATGGACCTGCCCAAATAAAAAATAGCGTTGGAATGAACAGGCGCGGCCGCAAGGCTGCGCCTGTTTTATATTTTGCGCAGGACACCCGGCCGACGGTTGTATATTTTTTATTTGACGGGAAACACTACCTTCCGGAGGTGGTTGTTTGCAGTATCAGGGAGAGAATATGCACACGGAAACAGAATCTGCGGCAGGGCAGATCCACGTGCTGACCGTCATCGGTCAGATCGAAGGGCATCAGGCCCTCAGCGGTACAACAAAGGCCACCCAGTATGAGGAGATCCTGCCGCGGCTGGCGGCGGTGGAACAGGCTGCGGATATCGGTGGCCTGCTGATCCTGCTGAACACCGCCGGCGGAGACGTGGAGGCCGGACTGGCAATCGCCGAGCTCATCGCCGGGATGTCCAAACCAACGGCGGCGTTGGTGCTGGGCGGCAGCCATTCCATCGGCGTGCCCATTGCAGTGGCCGCCAAACGAACCTTCATTGCGCCTACCGGGACGATGGTGCTGCATCCGGTGCGCATTACCGGTACGGTACTGGGCGTGCCCCAGACCTCGGCGTATTTCCGCCGGGTACAGGGGCGCATTGAGGCATTTGTTACGGCGCATAGCCGGATCTCGCCCCAGCGTCTGCGTGCACTGATGCAGCGCACCGATGAACTGGTGGATGACATCGGCAGCAGCCTTACCGGCCGGGAGGCAGTGGAGGAAGGTCTGTGCGATGCAGTGGGCGGGCTGCAGGATGCTCTTCGTGCATTGTATGATATGATGGAGGAGAGACCCTATGGATCGTGATCCCCATACCTTTGCGCCCCGTGCGCGAGAGGATCTGGACCAACTGCCTATGGATTATCTGGAGGCGGAATATCCGGAAGAATATCGCCGCCGATTGATCCACGGGTTCGGCTGGACCTATTACGGCCCTTGGTATTGACCGGGGCGACAACGGAACGGGCTTGCCCGTTCCTTACATCGCAATTTTTTGACAGAAGATTCCTTGCCGCGACAGAATTAGGATTTGCATTTTTTTCCTACTTATGTTATACTGAATCAATTGATAATGATGTTTGCCGCGGTTGCCGACCGGATCCGCGGTTTATGATAAGACAATGCAATATTGCGCCGTTGCCCCGCCTCACGCAGCAGGGCTTGTTTTTGGCGCACCCGTTTTACAAAAAAGGAGTATCTATGGCAGAAAAGAAACCCGCTGCTCTTCCGCAGGAAGAGTTGCATCCCAAGCAGAAAGCCAAGCCCTCTCGCAGAGGTGCGTGGAAAGGCAAGCCCGCAAAGCAGGCTGCCGCTGCAGAAGCCGCCGCAGTAGAAACTATGGCTGTGGTGGAGACCCCCAAGGCAAAGCCTGCAAAGCAAAAGAGCGCCAAAGCAAAGGTGAAAGAGCCTGCAAAGAAGGCGCAGAGTGCCGCAAAGGCGGAAAAGACCAAGGCAAAGACCAAGAAAGCGGTCAAGGCAGAGGCTGCCCCCAAGGCCGAGAAGAAGGCAAAGGCGGAAAAGGCCGCTGTTACTGCACCCAAGAAGAGCCGCAGCAAGAGCAAGCAGGCGGAAGAACTGCCCACCGGCAAGCTGAAGATCATTCCTCTGGGTGGTTTGAATGAGATCGGTAAGAATATGACCGTGGTGGAGTACGGTGATGATATCATCGTCATCGATGCCGGTATGACCTTCCCCGACGATGAACTGCTGGGTGTGGATCTGGTCATCCCCGACACCACCTATCTGCAGAAGAATATCGATCGCGTCCGTGGTATCTTTATCACCCACGGCCACGAGGACCACATCGGCGGCCTGCCCTATGTGCTGCGCGAGGTCAATGTGCCCATCCACTGCACTGCGCTGACCGCAGGCATTCTGAATGTGAAGCTGCAGGAGCACCCTAACCTGAACAAGGTGCATATGAAGGTGCACAAGGCCGGCGACAAGGTGAAAGCCGGCTGCTTCACCGTGGAGTTCATCCACGTGAACCATTCCATCCCCGATGCCTGTGCCTTCTGCATCCACACGCCGCTGGGCAATGTAGTCTTTACCGGTGACTTTAAGATCGACACCACCCCCGTGGACGGCAATGTCATCGATCTGGAGCGCTTTGGCCAGTTGGGTCGCGAAGGCGTGCTGCTGCTGTGCGCAGACAGTACCAATGCCGAGCGTCCCGGCATCGCCCAGAGTGAGCAAAAGGTGCGCAACAGTTTCGAACGCGAGTTCAAAAACTGCGACAAGCGCATCATCGTGGCAACCTTTGCCTCCAACGTACACCGTATTCAGGAGATCATCAATGTTGCGGTGAAGTCGGGCAGAAAGGTGGCAGTTTCCGGCCGCAGCATGGAAAACATCCTGAAGGTCGGTGCCGAACTGGGGTATATCACGCCCCCGCCCGGCACGCTGATCGACTTGAAGGAGATCTATAAATACACCAATGACCGTCTTGTGATCATCACCACCGGCAGCCAGGGCGAACCGATGAGCGCCCTGTATCGCATGGCTTATTCCAACCACCGTCAGGTGCAGGTAGGCTACGGCGACAAGATCCTCATTGCGGCCAGCCCCATCCCCGGCAATGAAAAGCCGGTGTACGGCATGATCAACGAACTGATCCGCAAGGGTGCAGAAGTGGTCTATGAGCGGCTGGCGGATATGCACGTATCCGGTCACGCCTGTCAGGAGGAAATCAAACTGATCCTGGCACTGACCCGACCCAAGTATTATATGCCCGTTCACGGCGAGTACCGCCATCTGAAGGTCAACGCCGGTCTGGGTATGGCTTGCGGCGTGCCCAGCGAGAACATCTTTATCTCCGACATCGGCAAGGTGCTGGAGTTCTCTGCAGCGGAAGGTGCCAAGTGGGCCGGTACGGTGCCCAGCGGCCGCGTGCTGGTAGACGGCTACGGCGTTGGCGATGTCGGTGCAGCCGTGCTGCGTGAACGCAAGAGCCTCAGCGAAAGCGGTGTCATCACCGCCGTGGCTGTGGTGGACATCAAAAACGGTCTGATCCTGTCCAATCCCGAGATCATCTCCCGTGGCTTCATCTTCGTCCGCGAGGCGGAAGAACTGATGGATGAACTGCGGCTGCTGGCACGGGAAACGCTGGAGAGTTGTCTGGACAGAAATATGACCAGCCGCAACGCCATCAAGGAAGCCATCTCCCGTAAACTCAGCGATCACCTGTTCCGTAAGACCAAGCGCGAGCCGCTGATCGTTCCCATCCTGATTGAAATGTAACACGCGGCACTGCCGCTGAAAGGAGGCCTGTTCCATGCACGAAACCTATATGCGTCTGGCACTGGAAGAGGCCCGTGCCGCCGGTGCCCGCGGCGAAGTGCCCGTAGGCTGCGTCATCGTCCGGAATGGTCAGGTCATTGCCCGGGGCAGCAACCACCGGGAAGAAACCAAGAACGCCCTGAGCCATGCCGAGACCGAGGCCATTCAGGCCGCCTGCGCCGCCGTCGGTGACTGGCGCCTGTCCGACTGTACCCTGTACGTGACGCTGGAGCCCTGTCCGATGTGTGCCGGTGCCATTTTGAATGCCCGGGTAGGCACGGTGGTGTACGGTGCGTCAGATCCCACCTTCGGCGCTTGCGGCGGTGTGATGAATCTGTTTGAAGAAGCCTTCGGCATTCATCCCAGACTGTACGGCGGTGTGCTGGCAGAGGCGTGCACGCAGGTGCTGCAGGACTTTTTCCGCGGCCTGCGGGAAGATTGAGAGAGTTTACAAATTGTTCACCCCGTTTGAATGGTTTCTTCATATTTTATGGCTATACTAATGCCATAAGATGCGAATACGTTTTCATAATACCTCTCTTTTCTTTCTTTTCTTTCTTTTTTACAACCAACAAAAGGAGCAGCTTCGGCTGCTCCTTTTGCGTTTGTCAAGGATCGTGCTGCAACAGACAGCGTGCAGTACAGTGGATATACTGCATCGTGGACACGATTTCTTACACTTTTTAGCACTTGCTGTCGGAGAGTGAAAAAATGAAACGGAAAATTCTTGGTTTGTTTACAACTCGGTTGGGAAAACTATTGACATTTCCCAGATTTGTGGTAGGATAATGTTAGCACTCCGGAATGATGAGTGCTAAATAAACAGAAAGGCTGATGGCATGGAGCTTCCTGAGAGAAAACGACGCATCCTGAAAGCGATCGTAGAAAACTATATCGACACCGCAGAACCGGTGGGCTCCAAGATGCTGGCAGCCAGCCTGGAGCAAAGCGTATCTTCCGCCACCATCCGAAATGAGATGAGTGAGCTGGAGGAGCTGGGCTATCTGGAGAAACCCCACGTATCTGCCGGCCGTGTGCCTTCTTACGCCGCATACCGCTTGTACGTCAACGAACTGATGGACCGCCACCGTCTGGCTTCCGCCGAACTGGAGGCGATGCGCCTGCGGATGGAAAGCAAGATGCGGGAACTGGATGACATTATGGTGTCTGCCAGTAAGGTGGTCAGCGAAATGACCCGGCACACCGCCGTGTCTATGATCACCCGAAATCAGGGTGAGAATATCCGCAAGTGCCAGTTGATCACCGTGGACGGCGGCCGCAGCTATGCCATCGTACTGGTGACCGATACCAACGTGGTGAATAAAATGGTGCGGCTGAAAGATCCGGTGGATCCCGAAACCGCCGCGATGCTGTGTACTGCCGTGGATATGGCGCTGCAGGAAAACCGTCTGGGCGACCTGCTGCCCTCGCTGTCCCGCAGTATGGGCACCCAAAGTCCGGTGTACCGGCTGACCTGCGAAGTGCTGGACTTCATCCACCGCCAGCAGGAGACGATGGGCGCAAAAGTCTATGTGGACGGCGCAGCCCGCCTGCTGGATAACCGGGAATATCAGGACACCCGCCGTGCCCGGGAACTGCTGGACTATATGTCCGACCCCCAGCGCCTGCAAGAGATCATTCATACCGAGGAAGGTGGCGCCATCAACATCCGCATCGGCCCCGAACTGGACGATCCCGGCCTGCGTGATGCAAGTCTGGTCTTTACCACCTATCCCATCGATGAACACACCACCGGCGTCATCGGTATCGTAGCTCCCACCCGAATGGACTATGCTGACGCCTGCGCCAAATTGGCAGCATTTACCCTAGCCGTGCGAAATCTGCGCACGCCCCCAAAACAAATCAAGGAAAACGGTGAACAAGAATGAGCAAGGAACAGATGAAGGACACCCCTGAGACCCAGCAGGTTGAGGCTCCCGCCGCCAACGAGGCGCTGGAAGCCCGCATCGCCGAGCTGGAGCGTGCACAGGAGGCCCAGCAGGACCAGTACAAGCGCGTGCTGGCGGAGTACGATAACTTCCGCAAGCGCTCTGCCAAGGAAAAAGAAACCATCTATGCCGATGTGACGGCACAGACGGTCAGCGAGTTCCTGCCGGTGCTGGATAATCTGGAGCGTGCCGCGGCCCGTGAGGATGCCAGTCAGGGCGCACAGCTGATCTACAAGCAGTTCTGCGACGTGCTGGGCAAACTGAAAGTGGAGCCTTGCGCCAAGGTGGGTGACGCGTTTGACCCCAACCTGCACAATGCCGTGATGCATATCGAAGACGAGACCCTGGGCGACAATGTGATCGCAGAAGTGCTGCTGCAGGGTTATACCAGAAACGGCCGTCTGGTGCGTGCCGCCATGGTAAAAGTGGCAAACTAAAAAAGCAAACCATCAACATTCATATAAAAAATCAAAAAAACTACACGAAATATACGGAGGAAAACTACTATGGCTAAAATCATCGGTATCGATCTGGGTACTACCAACTCCTGCGTCGCTGTCATCGAAGGCGGCGAACCCGTTGTCATCTCCAACGCCGAAGGCGCACGCACCACTCCCTCTGTGGTGGCCTTCTCCAAGACCGGCGAGCGTCTGGTCGGTCAGGTTGCAAAGCGTCAGGCTGTGACCAACGCAACCCGCACCATCAGCTCCATCAAGCGCGAAATGGGCACCGACTACAAGGTTGCCATCGACGATAAGAAGTATTCTCCTCAGGAGATCTCTGCAATGATCCTGCAGAAGCTGAAGATGGATGCTGAGGCTTATCTGGGTGAAAAGGTCACCGAGGCCGTCATCACCGTTCCCGCTTACTTCACCGACGCACAGCGTCAGGCAACCAAGGATGCCGGCCGCATCGCAGGTCTGGAAGTCAAGCGTATCATCAACGAGCCCACCGCTGCTGCTCTGGCTTACGGCGTAGATAAGGAAAACGAGCAGAAGGTCATGGTCTACGACCTGGGCGGCGGTACCTTCGATGTATCCGTTCTGTCCATCGGCGACGGCACCATCGAGGTTCTGGCAACTGCCGGTAACAACCGTCTGGGCGGTGA
>JAFYMZ010000134.1 GCA_017548175.1 Clostridia bacterium
GCGCGTCTGGCGCCCTCCAGCATCAACAGCCAGCCTTGGTTTTTCACCCACGAGGGCAACGTCATTCACGCCTATTGCACCAAAATCAGCGTCATCCCCGATATGAACCGCATCGACATGGGCATCGCACTGGCGCATATGTATGTGGCCGAGCCGGAGACCTTCCGCTTCTTCCGCGCAGAAAATCCGCCGCCCGTATCGGGATACACCTACATCGGCAGTTTCGAATAAGAACACCAGCGCTTCACAGCCCTCTGCACAAGAGGGCTGCTTTTGTTTCCCCCGCTAAACTATGAGTTCAATGACATTTGCCCCGGGTTTCTACGCATTTGTTATAAAAAAAGAAGAACTCCTTCCACCAGAGTTCTTCGCATAAAACTATTTAAAATCAGACAAGTTTTCCCTGACAAAGCGGTCCAGTTGCCATTCCGGCCCACCAAACAGCAGGTACAGCAATTCAGATTTTAGTTCTTCTTTTTTCATTTTATTTACTCGATCAGTAACCCTGCGACAGAGTTCTTCCCGCTGCGTTTCTTCAGCTTGCTCATTGCTCATTACTTCCTGATAATACAGTTCCGCTTCTTCCGGAAACCGAGCAAAATACAATGCAATTTTATGCTTGCAAACTTTACGCTTTCCCTCTGCATGTGGACAATCACAACTAGATTTCCTCGGATGGTAGGGGTCTATCACTGTTGAATAGATATTGCCCTCGCTCCCCTTTACCAAGCCTTGGACATTTCCATCCGCCTGCTCTTCAAAGGTCAAAACCATACCCTCTTTATAATATTCGTAACCACGCCATATTGACGCAAAACTCGCACAGTCAATAAATCCCATCAGTATTCTCCTCCTATTAATCCAAATATAACATATTGCTGCACAGATTTCCATAGCAATCGCAAGTTCGATCCTTCACTAAACTATGAGTTCAATGACTTTCCCCTTCATTTGCGGTACGATAGACCCAACAAAAAGAACAAGAAAGGGTCGATGCACCATGAATCTGAAAGAAGCCTTCCGTTATCAGAACAAGATCCAGCGCCTGATGGACGAAGCCGAGATCCTGCTGCGCAACGAGCGCAACGTGACCAAGGTTGCCAACACCGCCCTGCGGCACAAGGCCAATCCCGAAGCCGAAGACGAGACCACGCTGGAAGTTCCCGACATCGAATATGTCGACCAAATCACCGAAATGACTACCTTCCTGCTCTTCCTGCTGGATCAGCACGAAGCGCTGAGCTACGCCATCCGCGCTGCCAAGCAGCGTATGGACGTGGACTTTGACAGCGAAGTCAGTCTGAACGGCAAGCGGCAGGAAATCGCCGGCATCTTCCGCCGGATGAGCGAGATCCGCTGCTGCGAAAATCTGCTGCCCAACGCCGGCATCGGCTACAAGTTCAATGCCGAAGGCAACCAGATCAGCTACCGCTGCGACCTGAAGAAGGTGACCACCATCAACTTCGACCGCAACAAGGTGCGCACGCTGGCCTCCGGCCTGAGCAAGAAGGCCGACCGGATCTCCGCCGAACTGGACAAGCAACTGGTCATTGCCGAGGTGGATTATATGCCGCCCTTCGATGTCAATGACACCTTTGCTGACGTGTTCCGTCAGTATGCTTCTCAAAACAGCTAAGGGCGCTTGCCCGGCTGTTTTGGGTACGGCAGGATGCAGAGAACATTGTGGCCGGTTCAGGTGCAGATGAATTATAATGCTGCACGGTGCTTTTTGTTGATCTACTAATACGAAAGTATAACGGGCTTATAACCCGTGGAAAAGTCCCTCCTCATAGCGACTCCCACAACGATCAGCCAGCACACCGCAATCCGCCAGACGTCTTCTCCCCATCTCAACACCCCAAACGAACACCTCCACGAAGTTTTACATTGTTTATTTGAAAATGCCTTCGGGCAACATTCTGACCGAACCTACGCAGGTGAAATGCCCCTTGGGGCATCGCACTACGCTGCGGAACGGGCAGAGAAAAAGGCAACGTGAGCTCCACATTCCGCCGTATTCAAAACAGCCGGGTAAAAAGACGAGCAGCAGGCTTCCGCCTGCTGCTCTTTGTTTTTCATATTGGACTTTCGCTGGCTGGGCACCAAAATCTCCTCGATGGAGACCTCCAGCAGCGCGCTCAGCGCGTACAGGTTGTCGACGCTGGGCAGGCTCTTGCCCTGCTGCCACTTGTAAATGGCCTGCGGTTCTTCAAAGCCGAACCAAGTCTGCAGTTCACGCACGGTCAAGCCGCGATCCTTGCGCAGGCGTGCGATATTGGCGCCGGTTGCCGCCATATCGATCACAGGAAACATCTTCGTCATCGCGATCCCTCCTTGATTTTCCTTGTGCGGTGCGGACGCAACGTCCGCGTGTGTCGGGTATCCTCTCCTATGTTCTCCGGCCAAGGCCGGGTCTGTCAGCTGCTTTTTCATTGAAACACCTCCTGAAATGAAAACATAAAAGCCGCCGGTCCATTGCAAGACAAGCAGCTTTCTACGGTTACAGGATCCTGTTTCGCGCTCCTGAGTCCATCATTCCGGCTGCCACTTGCTTTGTTTGCGCGCACAATTCCAAACCGTCTCCCATCTGTGGGGAAACAGCGCTTTTTTTGCGCAGCATACAAACAAAAACCACCGCGCCCGTCTATGATGCTTTTCTTTCAGGGCACACCCTTTGTGTGCGGTATCAGTATAGCACAAACTTCTGCGTTTGTCATTAAACCGGCAGTTTAAATTTCAAGTTTTTCCGCAAAAAATGACCGGAAGACGGCAAATTTCAGCCGCCTCCCGGCGTTTTGGTGGGTCAGATTGCGCGCGCAACCCGCCCCCAAATTATTCCCCCGCCTTGAAGTTATACACCGGTCGGATCTGCTGCAGCACCTCTACCGTGGGGCCGATCTGCGACAGGATCTCGTCCATACTCTTATAGGCCATAGGCGCTTCGTCCAGCGTGGAACGGCTGACACAGCTGGTGTAAATGCCGTCCATCTGTCGGCGGTATTCCTCCAGATCCAGCGACACGGTGGCATCCTTTCGGCTCATCAGCCGGCCGGCGCCGTGGGGTGCGGAGCAGTTCCAGTCGGGGTTGCCCTTGCCCTTGCAGATGAGGCTGCCGTCGCGCATATTGATGGGGATCAGCAGGATCTCACCCGCCTGCGCCGACACCGCGCCCTTGCGCAGGATGCCCCGGTCGGTGTCGATATAGTTGTGGATGGTGGTAAACTGCTCTTCCACCGTCAGTTCCATGCCGGAGACCATCACATCCAGCATCGCCTTGCGGTTCAGGGCGGCAAAGCGCTGGGTGATGCGCATATCGTGGATATAATCCTCGAACAGTCTCCCCTGCACATAGGCCAAGTCCTTGGGGATGAAGCCCATCTCCCGATGGTCCTTCAGAGCGTGGACGGCGGCATTCTGATAATACCGCGCCACTTCGTTGCCCAGATGGCGGCTGCCGGAATGCACCACCAGATACAGGGCATCTCCCGCGCCGCGGTCCACCTCGATAAAGTGGTTGCCGCCGCCCAGCGTGCCGATGCTCTTCTGTGCCCGGTCCAGATTCACGTGTGCCGCGCAACGCAGCTGGCGCAGGTCCACATCGCGGCTGCGTTTATGCGCCGCATCGCGCACCGCTCTGCCGCTGGGGATCTTGCGCCGGATGAGGGCATCCAGCTTGGCAAAGTCCAGTTCCTGCTCTTTCAGTTTCACGGTCTCCATGCCGCAGCCGATGTCCACGCCCACCATACCGGGCACGATCTTATCGGTCACCGTCATAGTGGTGCCGATGGTGCAGCCGATACCGGCGTGCACGTCGGGCATAATGCGGATCTTGCTGTCGGCAAAGGCGCGCTGGTTGCACACCGCGCGGATCTGCTCTGCCGCCTCCTGCTCTAACCGGTGGGTATAGCACAGGGCCGTATTCCATTGTCCAATGACTTCGATCATAGTATTTCACCTTCTTTTCTGTCTTCTTGCTTCCGGTTGCCGGGAACGCTTGCCTTTTTGCACGCGCCCGTGCTATACTGGATTTATTCTGATTCCGTTCTTTTTAGGAGTGATATTGTGCTGCAAGACCTGTCTTTTGGCTCGTTGGATAACCAATACCGCCATCATCTGCCCACAGGCGACGATCTGGCCGTCTGTGTCCGCGGCAACGAAATTCTGCTACATCGGGATGCGCAGGGCATCCTGCATCTGCCCACCGTGGCGCAAGCCGAAGGCTGGGGCGCAAACTGGATGCAGTGGTGTGACGAGCCGTTCCGCTATGCGTTTACCCTGCAGGACCGCCGGTTCTTCCTGTGGTTCGGCGCAGCCGGCACCTGCGCCGATGCATCCTATGAATACATCGCCACCCCCGTCCTGCGCGAGCCCGCCTCCAAGGATCTGTGCTTTGGCCTGATGACCGCATGGCACCTGTACTGCTGGTATCGGGACAACCGCTTCTGCGGCCGCTGCGGCACGCCCACAGCCCACGACGGCAAAGAGCGCATGATGCGCTGCCCCAACTGCGGCAATATGATCTTCCCCCGCATCGCGCCTGCCGCCATCATTGCCCTGACCCACGGGGATAAGCTGATGCTGAGCAAGTATGCCGGCCGCAACTACACCCGTTACGGCCTGCTGGCCGGCTTCATCGAGATCGGCGAGACCGCCGAAGAAGCCGTAGCCCGTGAGGTGATGGAAGAGGTGGGTCTGCGGGTAAA
>JAFYMZ010000135.1 GCA_017548175.1 Clostridia bacterium
AACAGAAGCGCGAGATATCGTTTCACGGGAAAACCCCTTTCTGTCAAAAAATAGAACTGGTATGATTATATCGCAAAGTCTGTCCAATTGCAACGCGGTGACGGCTTGCTTTTTTGCATAAAATATCGTATGATAATAATAGAATGCCGATTTATCACTTTTTATAAAAGCAATCTGAAAAAACAATAAAAAGGAGCGAGCAATCATGATCTTGTTTCAAAACAATGATACGACGGAAGTGATTCCCGTCTGCGGCAACCAGCTGAAGATCACCACCCGCAAGGACTTTCAGCAGGGCCAGCTCTTCAATCTGGAATATGCTGACCGCATCGGTGACGGCGCCCTGCGCCTGAAGAAGGCCGGCCGCGGCGAGTTTCTCTCCCCCGTTTACGAGACCGACGCATTTAACGATCTGATCGCCTCTTGGAACAGCGACACCCCCAAGGGAACCAGCATCGAGGTTTTTGGCCGCGCTTATATCCCCGAGTATGACGGTTGGGTCGACCGCGAGGGCAAGGAATACGACGGTTGGACCGATTGGATCACCTGGGGCGAATGGAGCCCCTTCATCGCACGTTCTTGCCCCGAGTGCATGGACGGCCATCCCCGTAAGGACAGCGAAGAGCAGAACGGCTGGGCATATGCCTATTCCTTCACCGGCGGCGGTGACAGTTCTCTGCTGATCCGCGGCGAATACACCGCAAAGGCATTCCAGCTGAAGGCTGTGCTGCGCGCAGTGGACGAGGCCGAGGCAATGCCCGTGCTGCGCCTGCTGTATGCCACTTGGAAGAACACCAACGATGAAAACTGGTGGGACGCCTGCACCTATATCGAGGAGCCCGTGGTAACGCCTCCCGCTATGCTGCTGGAGACTCCTGCCATTTCTCAGCGCAAGCGTGACCCCGATTACGGCGGTGTCATCTGCTCTGCCACCTCCATCACCATGCTGATGAACGGTCTGGGCGCAGATATCCTGCCCGAGGACACCACGCTGATGAACTTTGACTACGGCTTTGGCGGCAACGGCAACTGGAGCTTTACCACCGCCGCTGCCGGTGCATTTGGCTATGAAAGCTATGTCAGCTATGCCAGCTTTGACGTGATCCGTCAGGAGATCACCAAGGGCTATGGCGTCGGTCTGTCTGTCAAGTACAGCAAGGATCCCGACGGCAAGCATCCCTATCTGGAGAATGCACCCTGCAACGTGGGCGGTCATTTGATCACCATCGTGGGTTACTACTTCAACGAAGAACTGGGCGAGTACGTGTATCTGGCCAACGATCCTGCCGGTAACGGCGACAAGGAAGTGGCACACCGCGAGTATCGCGAGTCTCAGCTGAGCCGCGCCTGGTATCGCCGCGCCACCTATATCCTGCACGATAAGGAGAAGCACGCCGGTGACTATGCCCGCACCTATGTGGATGCTGCGCTGCAGGCTGTGGAAGGCGAAGAAAACACCTTTGCACTGTACACCGCTGCCGGCAAGGTGCACATCCCCGCAGACTTCGGCGAGGGCCGCCGCAAGGTATTCGGCCAGCACGGCACCATCTGCTATTTCGTAGAGGGTGAAGAGACCGAGCTGCCCTGCACCTGCCGCCGCTGCAACGCAAACCACGTGTTCCGCTATGACGGCTTTACCGTCACCGAGGACGGCTGCCTGCGCTTTGACGAGGCTGCCATGGAACTGCTGTTTGCCGAGGGTCGTGGCTTTACCCTGTATGTCATCGACACCAGCGGTACTATGTACACCGCACAGTGGGGTTCTGCGCTGCTGACGATGGAAGAGCCTGAGAAGGAGTGGAACCTGCCCGTCAGCAAGCCCGTCGCCACCGGCATTGCCATTGGCGCAGGTGTTGCACTGGTAGGTGCCGCCGCAGGCCTGACCTATTACCTGCTGAAGAAAAAGAAGAAATAAGTGCCAAAACGCACAGAAACGCCCTGCAACCGATCGGTTGCAGGGCGTTTTTTGTTGCAAAGATTCCCTTACTGCTGCAGATAGGTCAGCAGCGCGGTTTTTTCGTTTTGGCAGGTGCCGGAGAGGACGGCTTCCAGCGCGCGGCGCAGGGCGGCGCCCACGGCAGGGCCGGTGCAGCCCAGTGCCATCACATCCGTGCCGTTGATGGCCAAGTGCTGCAGAGAAAAGCAATCTTCCCGTGCCAGCAAGGCATCCAGCGCGGCTTCGGCGCGGTCATACTCGGCGGTGCGGTCATACTTGGGTGCTTGCCCCTTGTTATCCGCCCGCTTCACCAGCAGCAGCCGACGGAGGGTCTCTTCGCCCAAGCGATGCAGCCAGCGGCGCAGGGACTGGTCGGTGGCAAACAGGTCGTGGTCGTGATGATAGATGAGGGCGAGGATCTCTTCCCTGCTGCGCTTATCCATCCGCAGGCGGTCCAGCGCGGTTTCGGACAGGCGCGCGCTGATAGCGGCATGGCCGTAAAAATGGCCGTCACCGCGGAAGTCCACGGTGTAGCAATGGGGTTTGCCGCAATCGTGCAGCAGCAGCGCCCAGCGCACCAGACGGTCGGGGGCACAGGTTTCCATGGCGTGGAGCGTGTGCTCCCACACGTCGTACAGATGGTGGTAGTTGTTTTGGTCAAAGCCTACCATGGGGGCAACTTCCGGCAGGACCTGGGTGATGACCGGAGTAAATTGCCGCAGGGCGGGCACGGCATAGGTGCCCAGCAGGAGTTTTTCCAGTTCCTGCAGGATGCGCTCGGCGGCGATGTGTTCCAGCAGATGTGCCTGCGCCAACGCGGCGGCGGCGGTGGCGGCTTCGGCTTCAAAGCCCAGCACGGCGCAGAAGCGCACCAGCCGCAGGATGCGCAGGGCATCTTCTTCAAAGCGGCGGGCGGGGTCGCCTACGGCGCGGAGGACTTTTTGCTGCAGGTCGGTTTGACCGCCGAAGGGGTCGATGAGGCCGCGGGTGGGGCTATAGGCCATAGCGTTGACGGTAAAGTCCCGGCGCGCCAAGTCCTCTTCGATACAGGAAGTAAAGGTGACCTGTTCCGGACGGCGGTGGTCCGCGTAAACGCCGTCCTTGCGGAAGGTGGTGACCTCCATCTGCACGCCCTCCAGAATGACGGTGACGGTGCCGTGCTGCAGGCCGGTTTCGATGACACGGGCATGGTCAAAGAGCGCCTGCACCTGCGCAGGCAGGGCGGCGGTGGCAAGGTCCCAGTCGGTGGCTTGCTTGCCCAGCAAGCCGTCACGCAGGCAGCCGCCCACCAGATAGGTGGCAAAGCCGGCCTGCTCTAACCGGGACATCAGGGCCGTCACAGGGGACGGAATCT
>JAFYMZ010000136.1 GCA_017548175.1 Clostridia bacterium
GCCGAAACAGCTGGCAGCGGTAGTGCCGGCAATGGTGGCAATGATGGCATTGGAAATACCAACGGTGCCAAGTTCGGTGTTGAAACGCATACGACGCCTCCTTTGGTTCATCCTGATAAAAATGGCATTTTACGATAGTCTGACATTATTCTATCATACTTTTTCGAAAAATGCACGATAAATTTAGTAAAACTAATTATTTTTTTTCAAACGGCAAAAAAGCAGGGGGTTGGGGTCGGTTTGTTTGTAAAAAAGCGGCAGAAAACCACAAAATAGGCATAAAAAACCAGGGAAAATCCGGCCTGCCCCTTTACAAACCGCGCAAAGACGGCTATACTGAACTTGGAAGCATATCTTCAGGGCGGGGCGAAATTCCCCACCGGCGGTAAAGTCCGCGAGCAAAGCCGGGTGACCGGCGGCGCACGATTTGGTGAAATTCCAAAACCGACAGTATAGTCTGGATGGAAGAAGATGTAGCTTGCGTATGCGAGCTTTGCCCTGTTATGTTTATGCATAACGGGGCCTTTTTTCTGCTTTTGTGCCCATGCTTCCAGAAAAAAACAAAAGGAGAAAAGAACATGAAAAACACCAACAAAACCCGAAAAATGGCCGCCGTGGCCATGATGAGCGCCGTGGGCTTCGTGCTGATGTTCCTGGAATTCAGCGTGCCCGTGATGCCGGCCTTCATCAAGCTGGACTTTTCCGAACTGCCTGCCGTGCTGGCGGCCTTTGCCTACGGCCCCGGTGCCGGCATTGCCGTTTGCCTGCTGAAGAACGCCCTGCATCTGCTGGTGACTACCACCGCCGGTGTGGGCGAACTGAGCAACTTCCTGCTGGGCATCTTCTTCGTGGTGCCTGCCGGCCTGATCTATCGCAAGACCCATACCCGCAAGGGCGCTCTCATCGGTGCCGCCGTGGGCTGCGTGGCCTATGCGCTGGCCAGTGTGCCCATCAACTACTTCCTCATTTATCCGATGTTCGGCCAGTTCGTGGTGCCCATGCCGGTGATTCTGGGCATGTACCAGACCCTGAACCCCAATGTGGAGACCCTGTGGGAGGCCCTGACCCAGTTCAACCTGCCCTTCAATCTGGCAAAAGAGGTGCTGGTCAGCGCCATTACCTTCGCGGTGTACAAGAAACTGTCCCCCATCCTGCACGGCAGAAAGGGATAACCCAAATGACAAAAATGCCGCTTTCGCGTTGGCGAAAGCGGCATTTCTTTTTTCTTACAGCGCGGTGATGAAGAAGCGCATCAGTTTGCGGTGGAGCGGCGCTGCCTTGGCGGCAAAGTCTGCCGCCTGCCAAAATGCGTCAAACTGCGCCAGTTCTTCTTCGGTGATAGGATGCTGGCTGAACCGGGCTTTGCCGGCAATGTCGGTCAGCGCTTCGGGCACCGACAGTTTGCATACCTTGGCCAGCCGGCAGCACTGGCGATGGCGCTCCAGCGCCCGGGCGTTGTGCTCGCCCTCGTTCCAGCGGTTGCGGTGCATCCGCCGTCGCAGGATGGCCTGCAGCACCGCCAGTACCGCCGCCGCGCCGGCGAACACCCACGGTGTATACCCGGCAATGATCTGCGGCAGGTAATCGTCCGGTGTCATATTGGGCAGGTCAGGCGTGTCGGGCTGGGCGGGCTCGTCGGGGTCATCGGGATCCACGGGGAAGTCCGGATCAATGGGCTCGTCGGGATCATCCGGAACATCCGGATCGTCCGGTGTATCGGGTGTGTCCGGCGTGTCGGGATCATCCGGGGCGTCGGGATCACCGGGAACATACGGGTCGTCGGGGATTCCGTCGGCCGGTGTGGGGTCCAAAATCAGCCATTGGCTGGTCTCTGCATCAAAATACTCCACCCACGCGTGTGCGTTGGAATTGGTAACGGGGGTTTCCACATTGGGGGCAGTCTGCACCGTCAAACCTTCCACGTACGTAGCAGGGATGCCGGCGGCACGCAGCAGCACGGTGGCGGCGGTGGCAAAATGTACACAGTAGCCGGTGGAACTGTCCTCTAAAAACCACTTGGCAAAGTCGGTGGTATACGAGGGCATCCGTGCCGTGCCGAGGCTGTAGGTGGCCGAGTTCTGCACATACGCACCCAGGATGGACACCTTCTCTTGGATGGTGGCGGCATCGCCCAGCAGATCTTCCACTAGATCAACCGCCCATGATTCGGTGGCATCGGGCAGGGCGGTATAGATTTCCGCCGACGGTACATAGTCCTTTAACGTCGGATCGCTGCGCAGCCCGTAGGCGTAGGTGGTTTTCATCGATGCATTGCGCAGGGAACCTTCCTTGAAGGTCAGCGCCTTGTCGGGGAAGTAGGGCGCGTACATATAAGACAGTGCTTGCACCGTGCGGATGGTGACGGTGCCACCGGTGGGATTGGTGGCTGTGGCGCCAAAGATTTCCGTGCGGTCTTTGATGCTGAACCAGGCGGTGCCGGTGTAATACGGCAGCGATTTCTGCCGCAGATAGGTCAAACCGCCTTTGGTGTGGGTGACGTACAGTACCACGGTGTCATCCTGGGTTTTCGGGCCCAAGGTGGACAGATTGACGCCGTTGGCGGCGCTGGGCCCTACCACGCCGCCGGAACTCGACCCACCGCCGGCGAGATTGTCGCTGAACAGGCCGTCGATCCACGGCAGCAGCTGATTGGCCGCAGAGCGCAGGGGATTCAGTTGGTTGGTTTGCGGCGCAACCGTCAGCAGAACTGACAGCAGCAGCGCGATGGCCGGCAGCAGGCGGATGCCCTGCCCACTCCAATCTTTCTGTGCGTCCTGCCGCCGCAGCCGATGGGTCAGCAGCAACAGCAGCAGACCCAGCAAAAACAGGCAGAGCAGCAGCTCGGCGGGCACGGTGTCATACACCACCACGCAGCACAGAACGGGGCTCAGCGGCAGCAGCGTCAGCACCAGATTCTTCTGCCGGAAGAGCATCCAGCACAGGAAAAAGCATACCAGCAAGGTCAGACGCAGCAGTGCGAGGTCGGCCTGCGTTGCGCCGTCGGGGTTGTCCAGCAAGATGGGCCAGCCGTAGGCGTTGTGATAGCGCCGGGTCATTTCGGGCAGCAAAAAGTACAGCTGCAGCGGCTGCTGCCGCAGGTCAAACAGCACCAGCATCTGCGCCGCCAGCAGCAGTGTCACGGGCGCGGCCAAGGGGAAATGCCGGAAGGCAAAGGCCACAGCCAGTGCAAACAGGCCGCTGACCATCGCCAGATTGCCCAATCCCTGCGCCAGAGAAAAGTCAAAGGCCGTAGCAATGCAGCCGACTGTGGAAAAAGCCAGCAGCCAGCTGAGCACTGCGGTAGAAAGTGTGGTGCGGACAGACTCAGGCTTCATCAGGGGCACCTCCGATGTGGCAGCGCCAAGCGGCAGGCACTTGGTGGTTCAAAACGGTGCCTTCGGCGGCGCAGGATGCGCAAAGCAGCACCTCCAGACAGGCCTGCAGTTCCGAGGGCGTTGCCACGTCCCGTTCCACCAGCCCGTCACCGGTCAGCACCAGTACGGAATATTTCATCGATTCTTGCAGCAGATACTCACCCATCCACCGCAGTTGTCCCAGTTTGCAGTCCAATTCTTGGGGCGTGCCCCGCAGATCCATAGTCAGCAGCACTCGGTTGTGCAGCGGTTCCAGCGGCTCCCGGATGATCAGATCGCCCGTCTTGGCAGACAGTTTCCAGTGGATCTGGTTCAGGTTGTCGCCGGGGCGATATTCCCGCATCTCATGCTGCTCGGAATATCCACCGCCTGCTTTGGGTCGCCAGGCAAAGGCCAAATACTGTGCCAGATGCGTGGGCATACTGTGCTGCACGGCCTTGGGCATCACATAGATGCGCAGCGGCGTGAACTGCGGCAGGGGGCGTTTCCACAGACCCAGCAGATCATAGCAAGCCATCTTTTTGGGCGTAAGAACCAACCCGCCGCAATGTGCGGTGGGTAGCGCGATCCCCGGCGTGACCGTTCTGGTCTCGCCGGTCAGGGGCAGAAACAGCCCCAGCTCGATCCGGACGGGCAAATGCAGTCCCTTGCTCCGGATGGCGGCGTGCACGTTGGCGGTACTGCCCATCGACAGCCGGGGCGGAACGGACAGTTCCACCGACGTGCTGCGCATAGCAGGCAGGCTCACCAGCAGCGAAAGCCACGGGGCGGCCAGCACCGTCAGCAGCAGATACCAGCTGAGCCATCGGCCGTTGGCGATGCAAAAGATCACCGCACCCAGCAGCGCCGCCAGATACAACAGGCGAGCGTTTTTCATAATCAGTGCAGCTTGGGCGCGTCGACCCGTGCAAGAATATCCTGCAGGATGCGCTGGGCGGTCTTTCCGCTGCCTTCGCCCTTGGGCGACAGCAGCAGGCGGTGCTCTACCGTGCGGGGGAATACCTCGCTGATGTCGGCAGGCAGGACATAGTCCCGACCGCGCAGCTGTGCCAGTGCCTTGGACATGGCAATGACGGCCAGGGTCGCACGGGGGCTGGCGCCCCGGAGGATATGTTCATCGTTGCGGGTGGCATTGATCAGCGCCACTGCGTACTGCACCACATCGGGATGCACGTGGGTGGCAGCCACGGTGTCCTGCAGCGCCATCAGCGTGTCCCGGTTCAGCAGCGGCTCCAGCGCCTGCAGCGGATTGCCGCCTTGGCGGTTCAGCACCATGGCAACCTCGTCTTTGACGCTGGGATAACCCAAACTCAGCCGCATGATAAAGCGGTCCATCTGGCTGTCGGGCAGCAGCTGGGTACCGGCCGCGCCGGTGGGGTTCTGGGTGGCGATGACCACAAAAGGCTGGGGCAGGGGATGGCTGACGCCGTCCACGGTGACCTGACCCTCTTCCATCGCCTCCAGCAGGGCGGACTGGGTGCGGGAGGTGGCGCGGTTCAGTTCGTCGGCCAAAAACAGATTGCACAGCACGGCACCGGGCTGATAGGTCATACCGCCGGCCGGGTTGGGCACGGAATAGCCGGTCACGTCGCTGGGCAGTACGTCGGGGGTGAACTGCACGCGGGCATAGTCCAGATCCAGTACTTTGGAAAAAGCCAGCGCCATAGTGGTCTTGCCCACACCGGGGATGTCCTCCAGCAGAATATGGCCCTTGGCCAGAATGGCAGCCAGGACCCACAGCAGCACGGAATCCTTGCCCACCACCACGCGGCGTACTTGGCCGATGATGTCACGGGAATAGGTCATTACCATATTGTTGGCAGTATCCATAAAAGTGCCCCCTTCTTCAGGTTTTATTTAATAAAATTATACAGAAAAGTTCAATGGAAGGCAATAGGGTTTCATTTTGTTCCCACTTTTTCAAAACTTTTTGCAAATTTTTTGAAAAAAAGTTGGACGAATCTGCAAAGAAGCGGAAAATAAATGCGCGCACCAGTCGAAATTTTCTGCAAGGTGTGCTATAATAACTCTGTTATACGTTGTGATTGGGATATTTTCGGGCCGCGGGCACACTTCGGCCACGGGATTTTCCGGGAGGAACTTATATGCAAATTACCATTGTAGGTGCAGGCAAGGCAGGCTTTGCCGTTGCCAACCAGCTGGCCCGTGAAGGCCACGAGGTCAGCATTATTGAACGAAATGAAGCAGTGCTCAACGAAGCGGTGGCAGCGCTGGACGTGTCCGGTCAGGCCGGCAACGGCGTCAACCGTGCGGTGCTGGAAGAAGCCAACGCCGGTGCGGCCGAGCTGTTTATTGCCCTGACCGGCAACGACGAGCAGAACCTGCTCAGCTGTCTGATGGCGCGCAAACTGGGCGCACAGAACACCATCGCACGCGTTTGCGGCCCGGATTATACCGGCGCACTGCCGCTGATCGCAGAGGAACTGGGTCTGTCCATGGTGGTCAACCCCGAAAAGGAGGCGGCGATGGAGATCGTGCGCCTGCTGGAAATGCCTTCTGCCAAAAAGATCGAAACTTTTGTGCAAGGCAAGGTCGAGATGATCGACTATGACGTCACCGCCGACAGCCCCATGTGCGGCAAGCAGGTGAAGGATGCCTTCGCCAATATGCGTACCGGTCTGGTTGCCGCCGTCGAGCGCGACGGCAAGGTCTTTATCCCCTTGGGCGGTTTCCGCTTCAAAGAGGGCGACGTGATGACGGTGGTTGCCCCTGCCGGCAAGATGTACACCTTCTTCAA